>JASLHV010000450.1 GCA_030153205.1 Roseiarcus sp.
CGCTTGTTTCAGGTCGAGGCGGTCGGCGCGCAGCGTCACGAAATCGCGCGTGGGATCGCCGGGCGGCGAAGACGGCCATTGGATCTCGCCGATCTTTCGCCGCGAATCCGGCGGGATCGACACGACGATATTGGCGAAGGCGAGGCCGCGCGCCCTTTCGCCATTGAACATCGCGCCCGGCGGCTCAATGGTCGCCTCGCGTGTCGTGGCGACCAGCATTTCGACTTTGCTCGTTCCCGGCGCGTCTGAGGCGATCGCGACCAAGTCGCCATTGCTTCGCCCGGCGCAGCCGGCAAGCGCAAGGGCGGCGATAAGCAAAAGCCCTCGCACAGCAATCGACCCCTCGCGCCCCGCCGTTCTCATGCGCCGTCTATATCACGCCTTCAGGCGCTCCCACAGCACGCCGCCGAGCCCAGAGAAAACTTCAGCGCCGTTTTGGTTGACGCCGCTCATACGGCTCGTCACCAAGCCCCATTCGGGACGCTTGGTCTCGGTGAGGCTTTCGATACGGCTCGAATAGGTTATACGATCGCCCGGCCGCACGGCGACCGGCCAGCGCAACGCGCGAACTCCCGGCGAAACGCCGGTCTTTGGCAGCGCTTCGCCGCGCGCCGCCGCCTCCGCGCGCTGGCGCACGCGATGGTCGACAATCAAACGCATGCAGATACTGGCCGTATGCCAGCCCGACGCGATCAGCGAACCATAGATGGACTTCTTCGCGCCCTCGTCGCTGAGATGGAAAGGCTGCGGGTCGTAAAGAATGGCGAAAGCGATGATCCCTTCTTTCGTGAAGACATGCGACCCGAGTTCGCTTTCGGCGCCGATTTGAAAATCGTCAAAGAAAAGGCTCATAACGCGGCCGCCGTCGCTGGCCGTCGTGAGACCAGAGCGATGAGTTTTTCCGTCATCACGACTTCGCGCTTTTGATTGAACGTTTCGAAGTTCAATTCGACGATGCCCAGTTCCGGCCGCGATTTTGAGGGTCGGGTCGCGCCGATCGTACAGCGCGCGCTCAGATGATCGCCCGGCCGCACCGGCTTCAGCCATTTGATTTCATCGACGCCGAGTCCGCCCTGGCTCGCCATCTTCCCCAGGAACCCATCGCAATTCATGCGGTGAAGCATGACGACAGTATGCCAGCCCGAAGCGATTAGGCCTTGCGCCATCGTCTGCTTGGCGGCCTCTTCATCGAGATGAAAAGGCTGCGGATCGAATTGCTCGGCGAAGGCCTTGATGCGCAAAGCGCTGACTTCGCAATCGCCATATTCGCGGACGTCGCCGGAGATGAAATCTTCGAAATAAAGCTTATCCATCGCGGCGCTCCGACCCGATCAGGTAGCAAAACGGAAATGAAGCACGTCGCCGTCGGCGACGACATAATCCTTGCCTTCGAGACGAAATTTCCCGGCTTCGCGGGCGCCCGCTTCGCCGCCGCCGGCGACATAATCCGCATAGGCGATTGTCTCGGAGCGAATGAAGCCTTTCTCGAAATCGGTGTGGATGACGCCGGCGGCCTGCGGCGCCTTAGCGCCTTTTTCGACTGTCCAGGCGCGCGCCTCTTTCGGTCCTACCGTGAAGAACGTCACGAGGTGGAGAAGTTCGTAGCCAGCCCGGATCACGCGATTGAGGCCCGGCTCGTCGAGGCCGACGGCTTCAAGATAATCCTTCTGCTCGTCGGTCGGCAGTACGGCGATCTCGCTCTCGATCTTCGCGGAAACGACGACAGCGACCGCGCCTTCTTTCGCCGCCTGCTCAGCAACCAGCGCCGAATATTTATTGCCGTCGCGCGCGCTCGCCTCCTCGACATTGCAGACGTAGAGAACAGGCTTCGACGACAAGAGACCAAGCGCCTGGAAAGCGCGGCGCTCCTCCGGCGCAATGCCCGCCGTGCGCGCCGGCCGGCCCTCCCGCAGTTCGGCGAGGCAGCGATTGGCGAGATCGAGCGCCTCCTTTGCTTCCTTGTCGGCGCCCTTGGCTTTTTTCTCCAACGAGACGATTCGGCGCTCGAGGCTTTCGAGATCGGCGAGCATCAGTTCAGTCTCGATCGTCGCGATGTCCGAAAGGGGATCGATGCGCCCTTCGACATGAGTAACGTCGCTGTCTTCGAAGCAACGGACGACATGGGCGATGGCGTCGCATTCGCGGATATTGGCGAGGAATTGATTGCCCAGTCCCTCGCCCTTGGACGCGCCCCGCACGAGGCCGGCAATGTCGACGAAGGTCAGGCGAGTGGGGATGATTTCTTTGGAGCTGGCGATTTCAGCAAGCGTCGCGAGACGAGGGTCCGGCACGGCGACGTCGCCGACATTCGGCTCGATCGTGCAGAACGGGTAATTCGCCGCCTGCGCCGCCGCGGTCTGGGTGAGCGCGTTAAAAAGCGTCGACTTGCCGACATTCGGCAGTCCGACGATACCGCATTTGAAACCCATGAAAGTCGCGCCCGCTGATCAATCGATTTGCAGCGGCCTATGCGCGGCGGCGGCGAAAAAGGCAAGGGCATGACCCCTCTTGTGCGGCGCAATGGGGCGCCTATCTACCGAACCATTCTGCCCTCGCGGAGAAATCCCATCATGCCTTCGTTGTTTGATCCGGTAACGTTCGGCGATTTTCGGCTTCCTAATCGCATCGTGATGGCGCCGTTGACGCGCAACCGCTCGAGTGGTCCGGGGCGCGTGCCGAACGATTTGATGCGGGATTATTACGCTCAGCGCGCAGGCGCAGGGCTGATCATCTCCGAGGCGACTTCTGTCACGCCGCTTGGCGTCGGCTATCCGCATACGCCCGGCGTTTGGTCTGACGAGCAAGTCGAAGGCTGGCGGCGAATCGTCGACGGCGTACATGAGGCTGGCGGCCGCATGCTGCTCCAGCTCTGGCATGTCGGCCGTGTTTCCGATCCGATCTATCACAATGGCGCGCTGCCCGTCGCGCCGAGCGCCATCGCACCGAAAGGCAATGTCAGTCTTCTGCGGCCGGAGCGGCCTTATGTCGTCCCCCGCGCTCTAGCGGCCGAAGAAATTCCTGATGTGATCGAAGCCTTTCGTAAGGGCGCCGCCAATGCGAAAGCCGCCGGCTTCGACGGCGTCGAAATTCATGGCGCCAATGGCTACCTCCTCGATCAGTTCCTGCAAGATGGCAGCAACAAGCGTGACGATCTTTACGGCGGCCCGATCGAGAATCGAGCGCGGCTGCTGCTGGAGGTGACCGACGCCGTCGTTGGCGTCTGGGGCGCGGGTCGTGTCGGCGTTCATCTCGCGCCGCGTGGCGATTCGCACGATATGGGCGACAGCGATCTTCCCGCGACTTTCGGTTATGTCGCGCGCGAACTCGGCAAGCGAAAGATCGCCTTCCTATGCGCCCGCGAGTCGACGAAAACGCCACGGCTCGGCCCGACCCTTAAGACGCAATTCGGCGGCGCTTTCATCGCTAATGAAGGATTCGACCAGCAGAGCGCGGAAGTTGCGTTGACGGCGGGCGAAGCGGACGCCGTCGCTTTCGGCAAGCTCTTTATCGCCAATCCCGATCTTCCCCGCCGCTTCGCGCTCGGCGCGCCGCTGAATAAATGGAATGCGGCGACGTTCTATTCCGAAGGCGCGGAAGGATACACGGACTATCCGGCGCTGGCGGAGGCGACGGCGGCGGAATAGCGGTCGCCGTTAGAAAAGCCGTCGTCGAGGCGACTGACGTCCTTGTACTTTCCAAATTCCCGTTTCGATTTGGTTGGTTGATGGGGCGTCAGCGTATTTTGAAGGGCGAACCATAAACAGCGCCTGGCGCGCCATTTATGCGATCATCCCGCGCGCGACGATCACGCGCATGATCTCGTTGGTGCCTTCCAGAATCTGATGCACCCGCAAATCGCGGACAATCTTCTCAATGCCATAGTCGGCGAGATAGCCGTAGCCGCCGAGCAATTGCAGCGAGTCATTGGCGGCGTTGAAGCCGGCGTCGGTCGCCACTCTTTTCGCCATGGCGCACAGACGCGTCGCGTCCGGCGTCTTAGCGTCCAGCGCGGCGGCGGCGCGCCACAACAGCGAACGCGCGGCCTCCATGGAGGTGGCGATATCCGCAAGACGGAACTGCAGCGCCTGGAAGTCGATGATCGGCCGGCCGAAAGCCTTGCGGTCACGCATGTAAGCGAGGGCCTTGGCCAGCGCCGCCTCGCCGCCGCCGAGCGCGCAGGCGCCGATGTTAAGCCTGCCGCCGTCGAGCCCGGCCATGGCGATTTTGAAGCCCTGGCCTTCCACGCCGATGAGATTCTCGGCGGGGACGCGCGCGCCTTCCATGATCACTTGACGCGTCGGTTGAGTATTCCAACCCATCTTGCGCTCATTGGCGCCAAAGCTCAGGCCGGGCGTATCTTTTTCGAGCAGAAAAGCCGAGACGCCGCCGGCGCCGTCGTCGCCGGTCCGGGCCATCACAAGATAGATATCCGACGCGCCGGCGCCGGAGATGAATTGTTTGACGCCGTCGAGGACATAGGTCGAATTGCCGTCCTTCCGCGCGCGTGTCTTCAAAGCCGCCGCGTCGGAGCCGGCGCCGGGTTCGGTCAGGCAATAGCTGGAAAAATGCTCCAGCGTCGCCAGTTTCGGCATGAAGCGGGCGATGAGGTCCGGCGACCCGAAGCGATCGACCATCCAAGCGACCATATTGTGGATCGAAAGATACGCCGCGGTGCTCGGGCAACCCGTCGCAAGGGACTCGAAAATCAGCGTCGCGTCGAGCCGGCTCATGCCTGAACCGCCGCTCTCCTCGCGCACATAGATGGCGCCCATGCCGAGCGAGGCGGCCTCACGGAGTTCATCGACCGGGAAATGCTTTTTTTCGTCCCACTCGACTGCTTTCGGCGCGAAACGCTCGTCGGAGAATTTCTTCGCGAGGTCTCGGATGGCGAGTTGATCGGAGGAAAGTTCGAACACGAACGCGCCACTCAACGGTTAGGTTGCGAATAAGTCTGCGATCGGCAAGTCGATGCCTGGAGGCTCAAGTCGTCGCGCGCCGGTGGACAATATCCGCGTCTCGATACCGTCGCCCGTCCCTCGTTTATGATGAATTACAATACGGCGGTCCGCATCGATGATCAGATAGTGCATAACATTCGATAACGAAAAGTAGCCCGCGAGTTTAGGGCCAAGATCGTAAGCGGCGGCGCTCGGCGAAAGAACTTCGACAACGACAAGCGGACTTGGTATTTCCAAAGCGTCCGCTGGCAGTTCCTCCCCACAGTAAACGAGGGCGTCCGGTTCAAATAACGTTCCCTCGGTGATCCGCACACTGAGTCCGTCTGGCAGTACATGACACGGAACCCCCGCACGACTTACGGCCATGCGGAGGGAAAAATATGCATTGCCCTTCATTTGTCCGTGGGCGACGCGCTCAGGCGCCATCGCCACGGGGTCGCCGTCATGCAATTCCCAACGACCTTCCTGGCCTTCGGTCCACGCCAGGAATTCATCGACGGTCAATTTGCTCTTTGCTGTTGCGGGCATGCCAAATTCTACCACGAAAGACGCCAGCAACAGAATCGCTCGGCGTCAGCCCATAACCGGAATATTGAAGCTTGCTCCTTCCTTCACGCCTGAGGGCCAGCGCGAGGTCACCGTCTTGGTCTTGGTGTAAAAGCGGATCGAATCCGGTCCGTGCTGGTTGAGGTCGCCGAAGCCTGAGCGCTTCCAGCCGCCGAATGTATAGTACGAGACCGGCACCGGGATCGGCACATTAACGCCAATCATGCCGACTTGAACCCTCGAGGCGAAGTCGCGCGCCGCATCGCCGTCGCGGGTGAAGATCGCGACGCCATTGCCATATTCATGGTCGTTACAGAAGGCGAGCGCCTCGTCATAAGTCTGGGCGCGCGCGACGGAGAGGACCGGTCCGAAAATCTCTTCCTTATAAATGCGCATGTCGCGGGTGACGCCGTCGAACAAGCAGCCGCCGAGGTAGAAGCCATTCTCATACCCCTGCATCTTGAAATTGCGCCCGTCGACGACGAGCTTCGCGCCTTCCTTGATGCCGACTTCGACATAGTTCCGCACGCGGTCGAGCGCCGCTTTCGTGACCAGCGGTCCATAATCCGCCGAAGCGTCGGTGGAAGGGCCGATCTTCAGGGATTCGACGCGCGGGATGAGCCTCTTTACGAGCTCCTCGGCCGTGCCTTTGCCGACGGGCACCGCGACCGAGATAGCCATGCAGCGTTCGCCCGCAGATCCGTAGCCGGCGCCGATGAGCGCATCGACCGTCTGGTCCATGTCGGCGTCCGGCATCACCACCATATGGTTCTTGGCGCCGCCGAAACATTGAACGCGCTTCCCCGAAGCGCAGCCCCGCGTGTAGATATATTCGGCGATCGGGGTCGAGCCGACGAAACCGACGGCCTTGATGTCGGGATCGTCAAGGATCGCGTCGACTGCCTCCTTGTCGCCGTTGACGACATTGAGAATGCCGGGAGGGCCGCCCGCCTCGACGAACAATTCTCCCAGTCGCAAGGGCACACCGGGGTCGCGCTCGGAAGGCTTGAGGATGAAAGCGTTGCCGCAGGCGATCGCCGGCGCCAGTTTCCAGAGCGGAATCATCGCCGGGAAGTTGAAGGGCGTAATGCCTGCGACGACGCCAAGCGGCTGACGCATCGAATAAGTATCAATGCCCGGTCCGGCATTGTCGGTGAATTCGCCCTTCATCAGATGCGGGACGCCAAGGGCGAATTCAACGACCTCAACGCCGCGTTGAATGTCGCCGCGCGCGTCAGCGATCGTCTTGCCATGCTCACGCGCGAGGCAATCGGCGAGTTCATCGTTGTTCTGGGCGATCAGATCGAGGAACTTCATCAGCACGCGGGCGCGGCGCTGTGGATTGGTCGCCGCCCATCCCAACTGAGCCTTTTTGGCGTCTTCGACGGCCGCCCGGACTTCGCCCTTCGAAGCCAGCGCCACTTTGGCGCGCACCGTTCCATCCATGGGTTGAAAGACGTCGCTCTCACGGCCTGACGTTCCGGCGACGCGCTTGCCGCCGATAAAATGCCCGTAATTGATCATGGATCGCTCTCCTCGCCGTTCTCTGGTTGACGCGATTATGCCTCACGTTTTTTGCACAGCAATGACCGATTTCGCGCAGCACGCGTGCGCTAATTGGCTAAGCGAACTATTCCAAATTCGTGTGACGCGCGCGCATCGTCTCCGCGGTTTCGCCAAGTCGGTCACGCAATTTGAGAATGAGGATTTCAAACAAAATCATCTGCGCCGTCTCGAAGAGCGAACCCATGGGCAAAACGGAAAGGCCGCCGCCGCGATCATTAGCCATGGTCTGGGCTGGAATATGAAAGCGAACGTCGGCGGAAGCCGGCGTGCGCCCCTGCGGCTGCGCGGTGATCACGGCGATTTTCGCTCCTGCGTCGCGAGCCACCCGGATCAGGGCGTCGCCGACGTTCGAGGCCCCAGGGCCTGATGACACGATCAAGAGATCGCCCGGCCCCACTGGCGGCGTCGTCATGTCGCCCACAAGGTGGACGTCGCGGCCCATATGGGCGAGGCGCATGGCAAACCCGTCCATCTGCAGCCCCTCGCGGCCGGCGCCGTAAATCGCGATGCGCTTGGCGGCGACGATTGCGTCGATCAGGGCATCCTCCGCCCCTGCCGGCAGACGCTCGAAAACCTTTGCCAAATCGCCCAATGCGCGGATCGCCAAACCTGCAAAACTATCGGCATTAGCTTCCTCCACGCCATTCCTCCCTGCATTCGAAGCGCTCGACGCCAGATCAGACGCCGGTCTCCATAGCCTATCCCTCGCCAGCGATGCGGTCGAGAACGGGCAATTCTTCGCGGACGGCGTTATGTTTTGCTGCGCAACACGGCCTTTATGTTGCGCAATAAAAGTGTCCTCCAAACGCCGGAGCCGACCCGTCGAGCAGAGGAGCAAGCTTCCCTTGTTGGGCGTTGCGCGGCTCTTGCCGCCTTCCTATGGTGCGCCGCTTCTAAGGGCGAAAAGAAGAGCAGATGGGCGCGGCGGAACGCAGACTTCAGAATTTTCGAGCTCTGATCAGCAAGGCTCATCAAGATCTCGGGCTCGATTTCGGCCTTCGCCTTTGGGACGGCTCCTTTGTTCCCGCGCCGTGGTCGCCCTCCGCCTTAAGCATCGCCATCGCCGATGAAGGGGCGATCGCCGGATTTCTAAGAGCGCCCAATGCCGTCACCCTCGCCAATCTTTGGGCGGCCAAAAGGATCGACATCCTCAATGGAACGATTTTCGACCTCGTCGCCCGCCGGCCGAAGATTCCGACGCGCCAACTGCGGCGCTCCTTGGACAAGTCGCTGGCGATCAAGACCGCCTTGAGCTTTCTTTTCGTGTCCCGCGGCGGCCCATGGCCACTCGAAACAGTCGGCAAGGATCGCGAAAGCGACGGCTCGGCCGAGGCCAACAAGAAGAACGTCGCCCATCACTACGACGTCTCGAACGCTTTCTACGAAATGTGGCTGGACAAGGAGATGGTCTATACCTGCTCCTACTTTCACGATTGGAGCGACGACCTCGACAAGACGCAAATCCAGAAACTGGACATGGTCTGCCGCAAGCTGCGGCTGAAGCCGGGCGAAATGATGCTCGATATGGGCTGCGGCTGGGGCGCGCTTTCCTGCTACGCCGCGCAAAACTACGGCGTCAAAGCCTATGGCGTTACGCTCTCCGAGCAGCAAGTCGCTTACGCCAACGAGAAAATCAAACGGCTTGGCCTATCCGATCGCGTGACGATTGAATGCAAGGATTACGCGCTGGTCGAGGGACAGGCCCGTTTCGACAAGGTCGCCGCCATCGGCATGTTGGAGCATGTCGGCATCGAAAATTTCCCCACCTATTTCAAAACCGTCGACCGGGTCTTAAAGCCCGGCGGCCTCTTCCTCCATCACGCAATCACGCGCCCCGGTAAGAGCCGCGCGGCGCGCACCGGCAAGAAACGCGCCGATTTCGCGGCCCTGACGCGCTACATCTTCCCCGGCGGCGAGCTCGACTATATCGGCCGCACCGTCACCAATCTCGAATTGCATGGTTTCGAAATCCACGACGTCGAAGGCTGGCGCGAGCATTATCAGCGCACCTGTCGGATGTGGCACGATCGACTGCTCGCACGGTACGACGACGCCTGCGCCGAGGTCGGCGAGGTGACGACGCGAATATGGCTCGCCTATCTCGCCGCTTGCTCGATCACCTTCGAGCGCAACAATGCGGGATTGTACCAAACGCTGGCTTCGAAACGTGTCAAAGGTCCGACGGGCCTGCCGCCGACGCGGGCGGATTTGTATCGGTGAGAGACCTCGGTCCGTTACCGCTCCGCTAACGCCAGCTTCGCCCCCAGCGCGACGAAAGCGCCCGCGAAACCCCGCCGCAGCCAGGTCAGCACGCGTGGTCGCGATATGATGTGATCGCGTACCGAAGCCGCGAAGAGGCCATAGACGACGAAGACCGCGAAAGTCATCGCCATGAAGACGGCGCTGAGCTCGATCATGCTGGTCAGCGGATGCGCTTCGCCCGTGCTCATGAATTGCGGCAGGAAAGCCAAAAAGAAGATCGAGAGTTTTGGATTGAGAATATTGATCAGGATCGCCGAGACGACAACTTGAATGGCCGAGCGCGCGCCGACCTCCTTTTCGACCTTTAAGGCGCCCTGCTCCTGCAACGTATTCCAAGCCATGAAGAGCAGATAGGCGACGCCGAGATACTTGAAGGTCTGAAAGGCGAGCGCGCTCGTGTGCAGCAATGCCGAAAGCCCGAGGATCGCCGCCGCCATATGCGGCACGATCCCGAGCGTGCAGCCGAATGCGGCGACGACGCTGGCGCGCCGGCCACGCGAAAGACCCGCCGCCAGCGTATAGAGTACGCCCGTACCGGGCGAGGCGACGATGATGAACGATGTAATCAGGAAAGCGACACTCATCGTCTATCCTCCAAAGGCTAATCTCAACGCCACTACGCTAGCGGCGCCGAAGGCGACGGTCGCCACCAGCGGCAGCCTCGTCGCAGCAAGCGCCGTAAGCGCCGCGGCGATCGTTTCCGCCCATCCCGTCGCCAATATGGTGGGTGCGACGACGGCGATGAGCACAGCCGGCGGAATGGCGTCGAACGCCGCTTGCGCGCGGGGATTCGGCGCATGATGCAGCGTCAGAAAGAGGCCGGCGATCCGCGTCGCATAGGTCGTCAACGCCATGGCGACAATGGCGATCAGCGTCGATGGATCGATCGAGAAGGCGGCGCTCATCACCGCTCTCGCGAAGCGTAGAGATAGGCGGCGAGAATGCCGCAAAGCGCCCCCGCCGCCACATGCCAAGGCGGCCCAGCGAACCGGTAGGCGAGCGCCGAAGCGAGCGCTGACGCCGCGACGGTCAATGCCGTCGAACGTCCTTTCCAAAAGCCGGCGACAAGGCCGATGAACAAAGCCGTGAAGGCGAAATCGGCGCCGATGCGTTTGGGATCGCCCATGAAGGCGCCGCCGAGCGCGCCGATGCTCGTCCAGACGAGCCAATTGGTCCAGAAGGCCGCACCCATTGCGAGAAAATAAGCAGGCGTCAGCTTGCGCTTCGCCGCGCGCCGTTCGGCCATGGCCCAGTTTTCGTCGGCCATGAAGAAAAGGCCGAGAAACCGCTGCGCCGGCGTGAAGGCGCTCAGTTTGGCTTTCAGCGAAGCGCCCATTAGCACGTGACGCGCATTGATGAGCAAAGTCGAAAAGACCAGCGCGAGAATGGGCGGCGGCGCGCGCCAAAGCTCGAGCGCCGCGAATTGCGCGCCGCCGGCGAAGATCAATCCCGAGGAAAGGCTGGCTTCGATCGGCGCCATGCCCTTGGCGACGCCGAGCGCGCCATAGAGCAGGCCGATCGGCGCGGCGGCGATCATTGGCGGCAGAATGTCTCTGACGCCATCGATCATGTCTTTTCGAACTTCGCCCGTCATGCGGGCTTGCTAAAGAGGCGGCCTCGTCTCGTCTTGAAGAATATTGCGCGCCTGACGGAAGCGGCCGGGCGTTACGCCAGCATGGGCTTTGAAGATGCGCGTCAGATGGCTCTGATCCGAAAAGCCGCAGGCGGCTGCGACATCCGCAAGATCATCCCCTTGCGAAAGGAGACGCCGCGCCGCGCGGATCCGGCAATCCGTGAGATAAACATGCGGCGTCATGCCGGTCTCGCGACGGAACGCGCGCAGGAGATGAAATCGCGAAAGGTCGGCGATATCGGAGAGTTGTTTGAGATCGATTGGCTCCGCAAAGGACATTTCGAGATAGTCGCGAACGCGCGCGATGCGCGACGGCTCGCGCCCGATCTTTATCGCGCCTTCGAGGTCGGCATAGCGGCGCAATAAAAGCCCATAGGCGGCGACCAGACATTCGTCGGCGCTGAGTCCCTCCTCGCCCGCCTCCATACGTTCGTGAGCCATGCGGAACAATTCGCGCGCGTCGGCGTCGCGCACGACCGTGGGCCCGAAAGACGGAGTCGTCAGGACCGGCCGGCCGGTGACCTCCCCGGCGATCTCTTTCATCAGCCGCACCGAGGGATAGGTCATGCGGTAGCTAAATGCGCCGTCCAGCGCGCCGCCGTCATGGACCTCGCCGGGATTGACGAGACAGACGTCGCCTGGCCCCGAATAGATTCGCGCGCCACGCTGGCCATAGACATTGCAGCCCGCGCAGACAAAGCCGACGACATAGGTCTCGTGGGTATGCAGCGGAAAGAGATGGGTGAAATAAGTCGCTGACAGACATTCGAGCCCGTCGTAACGCGGATTGCGCCAAAAGGCGGCGCGATCGCGCCGATCATGTTCGGCAGTCGCGATCAGATCAGCCTGGGTGAGACATTGCATCGGCGCGACTCGAACAACCTTCAATTATATGTGCCGGGTGATTTACGCAGGCTCAGAAAACTGGCGCTGTCCGCACCCTCTCCCGCTTGCGGGAGACGGTCGGGGTGAGCCATCATCTAGCTGACCAATCGAACTTCATACTGCGCGGCGGGGCCGGCGTCTTGAACGGAATTGCGCCCCTCATCGCGCCAGCCGCTTCAGCCACTCGTCTTCATCGATCGTTTCGACGCCGAGTTCGCGCGCTTTGGCGAGTTTCGATCCAGCGCCCGGCCCGGCGACGACGAGATCGGTCTTTGCCGAGATCGAGCCGGAAACTTTGGCCCCGAGTCGTTCGGCCGAGGCCTTGGCCTCATCGCGGGTCATTCTCTCGAGCGAGCCGGTGAAGACGATCGTCTTGCCGGCAAGCGCCGAATCCGTACGCGGCTTTTCGGCGTCTCGGATGCTGACTTCCTTGGCCAAGCGCTCGATGCGGCGGCGATTATGCTCCTCGCCGAAATAGTCGCTGAGCGACTCGATCACCGTATCGCCGATCTGATCGAGCGCATCCATCTCCTGCTTGGCTTCTTCGTCCGATTTGGCGAGCCTCAAACACGCCGCATGGAACGCCTCCCAGCTCCCATAGCCGCGAGCCAGCGCCAAGGCCGTGGTCTCGCCGACATGCCGGACGCCCAGCGCATAGATGAAACGCTCGAGAGAAATTTCTCGCCGCGCCGCGATAGCGCCGAAGAGATTGCGCACCGAAATCTCGCCGAACCCTTCGATCTCCTCCAGGCGAAGGTCCTTGTTGCGCGCCTCGAGCGTGAAAATATCCGCCGGCTCCTTCACCCAGCCTTCGCCATAGAAAAGTTCGATCTGTTTCTCGCCGAGCCCGTCGATGTCGAAGGCGCGGCGCGAGACGAAATGCTTGAGATGTTCGGTCGCCTGGTGCGGACAGGCGAATTCGCCGGTGCAATGGGAACGCGCGCCTTCGCCGCCGCCGGCGATGGTTTCGCGAACGACGTCCGTATGAAGCGGGCAAGGACATTTCTTGGGAAATAGGTATTCCTTCGAGCCGCGCGGCCGTTTGTCGAGTACGACGTCCAAGACCTGGGGGATCACGTCGCCGGCGCGCTGGATCGTCACCGTGTCGCCGATCCGTACTCCCAATCGTTCGATCTCGTCCTGATTGTGCAGCGTCGCATTCTGAACGACGACGCCGCCGACCGTCACCGGCTCGAGCTTGGCGACCGGGGTCAACGCACCCGTGCGGCCGACTTGGATCTCGATGTCGCGAACGATTGTCATCGCCTTTTCGGCTGGGAATTTATGCGCAATCGCCCAGCGCGGATTGCGCGAGACGAAGCCGAGCCGCTCCTGCCAATCGAGACGGTCGACTTTGTAGACGACGCCGTCGATGTCGTAGTCGAGCGTCGCGCGCTGCTCTGCGATCTCGTGATGGAACTTCAAAAGCGCTTCGACAGACCGGCACATTTTGGTCAAGGGATTGGTCTTGAAGCCGCAAGTCTCGAACCATTTGATCATGCCGGATTGCGAAATGGCCGGCATGGCGCTCATCTCACCCCATGCATAGGCGAAGAAACCGAGCGGCCGCGCGGCGGTGATCGACGGGTCTTTCTGACGCAAAGAGCCCGCCGCCGAATTGCGCGGATTGACGAATATCTGGCCGCCGATCTCGGCCTGGCGCTTGTTGAGGGCCAGAAAGCCTCGTTTGGTCATATAGATTTCGCCGCGTATTTCGCAGACCGCGGGAACGCCTTTGCCCTTCAGCTTGTGCGGAATGTCCGCCAATGTTTTGACATTGGCGGTGACGTCTTCGCCGACGGCGCCGTCGCCGCGCGTTGCGCCGGTGACAAGCGCGCCGTCCTCGTAGCGAAGCGACATCGACAGGCCGTCGATCTTTGGCTCGGCTGAAAAGACAATTTCCTCATCCTCGCCGAGTCGCAAGAACCGCCGGATGCGGCCGACGAAATCCAGCACATCTTCATCGGCGAAAGCGTTGTCCAACGACAACATCGGCGCTGCATGCCGGATTTTGGCGAAACGCGCCGAGGGCGCCGCGCCGACCTTGCGGTTCTGCGATTCGGCGTCAACCAGTGAAGGATGGGCGCGCTCGAGTTCCGTATAACGACGGCGCAGCGCGTCATATTGGGCGTCGGAAATAGTCGGCGCGTCATCCGTATGATAGCGCCGGTCGTGCTCGGCGATCTCGGCGCCGAGACGGGCGTGCTCTTTCTGGGCTTCGGCAAGGCTGAGGGAGGGGACGGGAGAAGGGACGCGGGACATGATGGAATTTTAGCTTAGCCCGCGGAGGGGCGGAAGCGGGGCGCGATGATCCCCGTTTTCCACTTTCACGAAATCCTCTAAGCCATCCCCTATGGACTGGGACAATGTGCGTGTCTTCCTCGCCGTGGCGCGGGCGGGACAATTCGTCGCCGCAGCGAAACGGCTGCGGCTTGATCACGCCACCGTCAGCCGTC
>JASLHV010000482.1 GCA_030153205.1 Roseiarcus sp.
TGCAGCGTCCATGCTGAGGAGCCCGCGACGAAGCCTATAACAAGCGCGGAAGCCGACGCGGCTGGCGTTTCGCCGGAATTTCGCTGGCCGGCGCGCGGCCGGATCATCGAGGGCTTCAAAGCCGGCGGCAATGACGGGATCAACATCGCCGTGCCGGAAGGCACTTCCGTCAAAGCGGCGGAGAGCGGCGTCGTCGCTTATGCCGGCAGCGAGCTCAAAGGGTACGGCAATCTGGTGCTGATACGCCATCCGAATGGTTTCGTGAGCGCCTACGCCAACAACGGCGAGCTCGATGTGAAGCGCGGCGAGACCGTCAAGCGCGGCCAGATCATCGCCAAGTCCGGCCAGAGCGGCAATGTGTCCTCGCCGCAGCTTCACTTCGAATTGCGCAAAGGTTCGACGCCGGTCGATCCAACGAACTATCTCGCGGGGCTCTAAGGCGTCGCGGGACACGGTGTCCATCGCCTCGGGCCTGGACCAGAAATCCTGCACGATTCGCCGCGAGACACGTTGAATCTGCGGGAATTAGCGAGGGCGGCGGGTCCCAGGAAAGGCCCGCCGCCTTTCCCTTTGCTTCGCTATCGCGCATAAGCGCCGGCGTCATGCCGCACAGCTCCAAACCGCTCGACCGTCTCGCCGTCGCCATCATGCTCGTCCTCTGCACGAGCTGGGGCTTCAATCAGATCGCGGCGAAAGTCGCGCTCGCGGACATTCCGCCGATCACGCAGTCGGCGCTGCGCTCTCTTGGCGCGACGCTCGTGCTTGGCGCTTACGCGGCTTGGCGCGAAAGGGCAGTGTTTCAGGCCGACAAATCATTCTGGCCCGGCGTCGCGGCCGGCTTGATCTTCGGCGCCGAATTCATCTGCTTATATCTCGCGGTGCAATGGACCAGCGCCGGCCGCGCGGTTGTCTTTCTCTATTCGGCGCCGTTTTTCGTGGCGCTTGGCGTATTCGCCTTTGTCCCGCAAGAGCGGCTCTCGCCTTTGCAGTGGATCGGCATGGCTTTGGCTTTCGCCGGCGTCGCGACGGCTTTGGCGGGGTCAAGTGGTGGGACGGGCTTGCTCGGCGACGCTCTCGCGGTGCTCGCCGCCGCCGGCTGGGGGGCGGTCACGGTGATGACCAAGGCGACGACGCTAGGGCGCATTCCCCCGACCAAGACGCTTCTGTACCAATTGTCGATCTCAGCCGTACTTTGCGCCGTTGCCGCCTATGTCGCCGGCGAAAAATGGCCGACGCATCTCTCCGCGCTGAGCGCGGCCGCCATGCTTTATCAAACGTTCTGGGTCGCGAGTCTGACCTATCTCGCGTGGTTCTGGCTGCTGAAGCGCTATCCGGCCGGCGAATTATCCGCTTTCACTTTCCTTGCGCCCGTGGTCGGTGTTTTCGCCAGCCGCATCTTGTTGGACGAGCCTTTGTCGCCAAGATTTCTCGCTGCTTTGGCGATGGTGGCGGCGGGGATCCTATTGGTGAATTGGCCAGCGCGGCTGGCGGCGAATTTTCGCGGCGGATGGCGGTCGAAATAGTATTGTCGGGCACAGCCACTGGATGTTCGAATAAAATCACTTCTTGGAATGAACGCCATGGACGACGACTACGACGCCCTTATCGGCCGTTTGCGCGGTTTTGCGAATCGCGAACGCGCGGAGTTTGAAAAGAAATATCAGAAATCCGCCTGGGAGCATTGGGGCGTTTCCGTACCAAAGATGGATCTCGCCATTCGCGAGATTGCTCCGGACAGCTCGACACGGGCGCTGATTCAGTTGAGCGGACGTCTTTGGCGCGAGCCGGTTTGGGATTTGAAAATCACGGCCGCCCGAATTCTTTCGCGCAATTCCGTTGCGGTAAACGAAAGCCTCTGGCGTTTCGTGCGGGCGCGGATGCCCGACCTCGACGGATGGGCTGTGGCCGATAGTCTCGCCAGCGTCGGATCGCGTTGCCTGCTGGCCGATCCGGAGCGATTGGATATCGTCGAAACCTGGGCCAAGAGCCCGCATCTTTGGACGCGCAGAGCGGCTTTGGTCTTCACCTTGCCTTGGACGAAAAGTGGGCGCGACCCGGAGAGAATGCTGGCTTGGGCGGACGCGCTCGCCGATGATCCGGAATGGTTCATCCAGAAGGCGATCGGGTGGTGGTTGCGGGAGCTTTCGAAAAGCGACGCCAAGCGCGTGCGCGGTTTTCTCAAGCACCATGGCCATCGGCTGAAGGGCGTCGCGCGACGCGAAGCGTCCAAATATTTGAGCTAAGCGGAGCGGGCTTCAGCTTATTGATCGAGCCGCTGTCCTAGCCGCCCGGCCAGATCTTGAATGAATTGCCAGGCGGTGCGGCCGGAACGCGCGCCGCGCGTGATCGCCCATTCCAAGGCTTCGCGCTCGACATCCCCTTGCGGGGCTTTCAGGCCGAAATGGTCGGCGTAGCCAAAGACCATGGCGATGTACTCGTCTTGATTGCAGCGATGGAAACCGAGCCAGAGTCCAAAGCGATCTGAAAGCGAGACTTTCTCTTCGACCGCCTCGCCAGGATTGATCGCTGTCGAGCGTTCGTTCTCCATCATATCGCGTGGCAAGAGATGGCGGCGGTTCGAGGTTGCGTAGAAGAGTACATTCGACGGCCGTCCCTCGATGCCGCCTTCGAGCGCTGCTTTCAGCGACTTGTAGGAAGTATCCTCGGCGTCAAAGGATAGATCGTCGCAAAAGACCAGAAAACGGAAGGGCGCATCGCGCAACAGCGTCATCAACGCCGGCAGACTTTCTATGTCCTCGCGATGGATCTCGACCAGCTTCAAACCGGCCTTCGGGTCCGCGCGATTGATCTCAGCATGAACTGCCTTGACCAGCGAGGACTTGCCCATGCCCCGCGCGCCCCAAAGAAGCGCATTATTAGCAGGGAGTCCCCTGGCGAAACGCTCGGTGTTCTCGACGAGCGCGTCACGAACCCGATCGATGCCCCGTAGCAAGTTGATCTCGACGCGATTGACCTTTTTGATCGGCGCTAGGGCGCCGGCTTCGGCGTGCCAGACAAAGGCTTCAGACGAGGCGAAATCAGGCGCCGGCGGCGGCGGCGGGGCAAGCCGCTCCAAAGCCTCCGCGATTCGGGTGAAAACCGGATCGGCTGGCTCCGCTGCGGCGGAGGAGGGGAAGCGCAACGGCTTATCGGGCATTGAGGACCAATTACGATATCGGCGAGACGAGAGCTTTGACATAATCGCCTGACAAGCTCCAGTGGGGCGAATGGGAGGCGCCTTCCGCCGCCGAGAAGGAAGTTGCCATGACGCCGGAACTCGTTGACGCCGCTCTCTGGATCCTTTGGGTCGCCTCATGGGTCATCGCCGCGCGTTGGTCTGACCCGGCAGCGCAGCGGACGACGCCGCGTGAGGCGATCTCATATCGCGCCACGACCGTTGTCGGCGCGCTCATGCTCTTCTTTGGCGATAGGGGCTTTTTTCCTAGCGCCTGGCTTTGGGATTTCGGGCTAGGCCCGGATTGGGTATTGCTCCTCATCGTTGCGCTAGGTCTGGCCTTCACATGGTGGGCGCGAATTTATCTCGGCCGTTTGTGGTCGAGTTCGGTGACCAAGAAGGCGGATCACCATGTCGTTGACACGGGCCCCTATGCGATCGTGCGTCATCCGATCTACACCGGCCTTATCGCCGCCATCGCTGCGACTGCGATCCTTAAAGGCCACGCAATTGCAATCCTTGGGGCGTTTTTGATGACATACGGCTTCTGGTTGAAGGCGCGGCTCGAAGAGCGCTTCTTGAGAGGGCAACTCGGCGCTGACGCTTACGACGCGTACCGCCGCCGAGTGCCGATGCTCGTACCCCTTGGGCCGACCTCCGCGTGACGGGCTAGTAAGCGCCGCTTGACGCGCCTTTCCGCGCGCTCCATCTGGATTTTACCACCGTGGCGAGGGGCGACATGACGCCCTGTTAATCCAACGCATCCATTGTTATATTGTTGCCGTCTCGCCGGGCCTTGAACCCGGGCGAGGGAGAAAACGATGGCTTCTAAGTCCCGATTCAAGGTTTTGACCCTTACCGACGCAGCCGCGGCTCGGGTCACCGAGATTATCGCCGGCTCCGAAAAGCCGATCGCCGGCTTGCGAGTCGGGGTCAAGAACGGCGGCTGCGCGGGCATGTCCTATACGATGGAGTTCGCCGAGGCGGTGGCTCCTCACGACGAGGTGATCGAGGATAAAGGGGTCAAGGTCTTGATCGACCCCAAGGCGGTGCTGTTCCTCCTCGGCGCGCGGATGGATTTCAGAACGGATCGGCTTTCGTCCGGGTTTGTTTTTGAAAATCCGAACGAGACCTCGGCCTGCGGCTGCGGCGAAAGCGTGGCGATTACGCCCGCCAGCCCGGAAGCGCTTTCCGTCGACGCCTGAACATGGACGCCGAGGGCCTGAAGGAGCTCTTCGAGCCCTTTGCCGCGGTCAGCGTCAAGCGCATGTTCAGCGGATATGGCATTTATGCGCGCGGCCTTTGTTTCGCGCTCAATCTCCGCGGCGATATTTTTCTCAAAGCAGATGAACTGACCGAGAAGCGCTTTGCCGAAGCCGGCTCGGAGCCGTTCGTCTATACCGGCCATCGGGGGAAGGTGACGGTGATGAGCTACTGGCGGCTCGTCTCCAGCGCCTATGACGATTCCGACGAGCTCAAAGCCTGGTGTGCGTTGGCTCTTGAAGCGGCGACACGTGCGGCGGCGGTCAAACAGGCCAAAAGCGCAAGGAAAATGGCGAAAAAAGAAGAATCCGCGGGCCGCGCCAAAGGCAAGGCCTCGACGCCCGCCTCGAAGTCGCAGGCGCCCGCCAAGAAGGGCGCTTCCAAGGGACGGCGTTCGTGAAGGGCAAGATTACGACGGTCGTCTTCGATA
>JASLHV010000537.1 GCA_030153205.1 Roseiarcus sp.
CGCATTGGGTGAGACAGACGCCGTGAAAACTCGTTCGCTCGCGTGCGACATTCGGGTCGGTAAATCCGGTCGCCGCGAAGAGGATCGCGAAAAATACGGGCTGGTGGATGAGATAGATCGCAAGGCTGCGCCGCCCCGCCCAGGACAGAGCGCGCGAGAAGACATTCGACGGACGCCATTGCGCCAGATGCGATTGCGTCAGCCCGCGCCAAAAAATTCGCGCAAAGGCGAGGCCGAGAAAGACGAAGCCTGACCATGGCGCGAGCGGTCGCCAATCAAACGTATTCGGTGGAACGGTATCGAGGCCGAGCCAGACCACCGGCGGCGCATTGAAAGCGGGATTGGCGAAGAACGGCGCGATGAAAACCAAGGCGGCGGCCGCGAAAGCGGCGCCGATCGGCGCGCGCACGAGAGGCGCGGCGAGGAGACTGGCGATGGCGATGCAATGGAGAATGCCGAAATAGATGGCCGCCCCCGGCGCAAGCAGCCGGCTCGCCACCGTCACCAGCGCCGCGGCGCCGACAATGATCCCGAGACGACGCTGAAAGGATGTCCTGTCGAAGGCGTCGCGATGAGCCAGCGCGAGCGAGACGCCGGCGAGCGCGAGGAAAGCGCCGGCGACGGCATGAGAGAAAAGCCGCATCGGCGGCGTCGTCGGAAAGGTCGGCGCGGCGAGGTTGAAATAAGCGAAGTCCCAGCTCAGGTGATAGATCGCCATGCCGATCAATGCAGCGCCGCGCGCCGCGTCGATAGCGGCGATGCGTTTGCGGATTGGCTGAGCGACGTCGCGCATTGTGGCTCGAAGGTTCTCCCGGCGCGCTCCGTACTAAAACGCGCCCCTTCCCATAACGCGACGTTTACTCGGCCGCGGGCGCGGCCGTGGTCAGGGCCAAGGCATGCAGCACGCCGCCCATCCGTCCCTGCAACGCGCCATAGACCATCTGATGTTGTTGCACGCGGCTCTTGCCGCGAAACGCCGCCGAGACGACTTTCGCCGAATAATGATCGCCGTCGCCAGCGAGATCCTTGATCTCGACGGCCGCGTCCGGGAACGCCTCTTTGATCAGGCGTTCGATTTCATGCGCGTCCATCGCCATGGTTTTATTCCTGCTTGCCGCGTGCGGCGGCGTCGATCCGCTCGAGCACGTCCTTAACCGGCTCAGAGCAAGGAACCGTGACGCCGCCGGTCATGACGATGTTGCATTTTCCCGGCTCGGTTGCCGAAATGGCGATGATCTGATCGAGCCGGACATAGTTAAAGCCAGCGAGCGCCTTAAGCTGAAGGAATTGCATGAAATGACCTCCTTCTATGGCGCCGCCATATAGGCGGGCAGCCAGGATTCGAACGTCTTCGTCAATTCGCTGATCGGGATCGGCTCTTCGCCGGCGAGCTTGAGATCCTCGCCGCCTGTCGAGCCCAGCGTCTGGATGGCAAGGCCGGCCGCCTTGCCTTCGGTCGAAATCATCATCGCCTCGGCGGCGCGCGCCGCGACAATATAGCGCCCCTGGTCCTCGCCAAAGAAAAAAGCATGCGCCGGCAGGCTGGCGCCCGCGCCGATCTCGATTGTCGCGCCGAGATTGCCCGCCATCGCCATTTCGGCGAGGGCGACGGCGATGCCGCCGTCGGAGACGTCATGCACCGTGCTGAGGCGGCCGCCCTCGATAAGCGAACGTACGAAGTCGCCGTTGCGTTTTTCCGCCGCCAGATCGACCGGCGGCGGCGCGCCTTCTTCGCGGCCACAGATCGTCTCGAGATAGGCGGAGCGGCCAAGCCAGCCCTTGGTCTCGCCGATGACGAGGATGATGTCGCCAGGATTTTTGAAACCGATCGAAGCGGTCTTGGTCACATCGGCGACGAGGCCTACGCCGCCGATCGCCGGCGTTGGTAGAATGCCGACGCCCGAAGTCTCGTTGTAAAGCGAGACATTCCCGGAAACGATAGGGAAATCGAGCGCCGCCGCCGCTTCGCCGACGCCCTGCAAGCAGCCGACGAATTGGCCCATGGCGTCGGGCTTCTCGGGATTGCCGAAATTCAGATTGTCGGTGAGCGCCAGCGGACGCGCGCCGACGGCGGTGAGGTTGCGCCAGGCTTCCGCCACCGCCTGCGCGCCGCCGGCGGCCGGATCGGCCTCGCAATAACGCGGCGTCGAGTCGGTCGTCAGGGCGAGGCCCTTGGGTCCCTCGCCAAGCCGCGCCACCGCCGCATCGCCGCCCGGCCCCTGCACCGAATTGCCGAGGATCAACGTATCGTACTGTTCATAGACCCAGCGCTTCGAACAGAAGTCCGGCGCAGCGAGAAGCGTCAGCAGCGCCTCGCGATTGCCGACCGGCGCCGTGACGTCGCTGGGTGTGATGATCGGCCGCTGCGGCGTCGCGATCCACGGCCTGTCATAGACCGGGGCTTGGTCGCCGAGCTGCTTGATCGGCAGATCGGCTTTGATTTCGCCCTGATGCTTGACGACGAAGCGCAACGTGTCGGTCGTCTGTCCGATCACTGCGAAATCGAGGCCCCATTTGCGGAAGATCGCTTCCGCCTCCGCCTCTTTCTCGGGATGAAGCACCATGAGCATGCGCTCTTGGCTTTC
>JASLHV010000549.1 GCA_030153205.1 Roseiarcus sp.
GGCCGCGTTGCCAGGAACAGCGCAGCAGTGCATGCTGCAGCGCATCATTCTATTGCGAGCTTCTCATTTGAGCGCTTCAGCGACATTCCACGCGGCGCCGACTGACCGAGAGGTCGGCGCCTTCGACCAGAAGACCGCCGAGGATGCATTGTCCTCCATCGAGGCCCTGCTTAGCGAAGCGGTCAGCGCCGTCCGACTCAAGGTCGTTCAAGAGGGACGTCTTAGCGCCGATCTCATCGAGCGCGAGCAACGCGCCGCCCATGGACTCGCCTGGCTGGCGACCTATGTCGAGGCGGTACGCGAATTGGTCGCCTATGCGAAACGTCTCGAGGCGGAGGGACGTTTCGGGCAATGCGAGGCCTTGCTGACGGCGATCGGCCTCGGCGAATTCCTCGCGCAGATTTTTGGCGGCATTCCGATGAGCCAGGGCGAAATGCTGCGCCTCGCCGATTTCGGTCTCAGCGATTCCCAAATTGCCGCGCGACGAAGCGAAGCGATCCTTGTTCTGATCGAGCGAGGAAACACGCCCGCCAACCGCAGCGCGCTCGCCGACATACTCGCGGCCGCCGAGCGCGCGCCGACCTTCGGCGATCCCGGCCTTGACGAGACTTTGGAAGCCATTCGCGCCGAGATGCGCCGGTTCGCCGACGCCGAGGTCGTACCCCATGCGCAGGATTGGCATCGCAAGAACGCCTATATCCCACTGGAGATCATCGCCAGCCTCGCGGAAATGGGCGTCTTCGGCCTGACGATCCCTGAGGCTTATGGCGGCATGGGCCTTGGCAAGGTCGCCATGTGCGTCGTCACCGAGGAGCTGTCGCGCGGCTACATTGGCGTCGGCTCTCTTGGCACACGCTCAGAAATCGCGGCGGAATTAATCCTCAGCGGCGGTCTCGAAACGCAGAAACAGGAGCTGCTGCCGAAAATCGCGTCGGGCGAGATTCTGCCGACCGCGGTCTTCACCGAGCCGAACACCGGTTCGGATCTCGCGAGCCTTCGCACACGCGCGACACGCGAAGGCGACATCTATCGCGTCCATGGCGCGAAGACCTGGATCACCCATCCGGTGCGCGCCGATTTGATGACTTTGCTGGCGCGCACCAATCCGAACGAGAAAGGCTATCGCGGCCTCTCGATGTTTCTCGCCCGCAAGCCGCGCGGCAGCGACGCCGAGCCTTTTCCGGCGCCCGGCATGTCGGGCGGCGAGATCGAAGTACTCGGCTATCGCGGCATGAAAGAGTACGAAATCGCTTTTGACGGTTTCGAAATCCCGGCCTCGGACCTTCTCGGCGGCGAAGAAGGCCAAGGCTTCAAGCAATTGATGGCGACCTTCGAATCGGCGCGCATTCAAACGGCGGCGCGGGCCGTCGGCGTGGCGCAATCGGCCTTGGAGCTCGGCCTGCGCTACGCGAAGGAGCGAATTCAATTCGGCAAGCCGTTAATCGCTTTCCCGCGCGTAGCGGACAAGCTCGTCATGATGGCGGTCGAAATACATATCGCCCGCCAGATCGCCTATTTCGCAGCGCGCGCCAAAGATGAGGGCCGGCGCTGCGATCTCGAGGCGGGAATGGCCAAATTGCTCGGCGCGCGGGTCGCCTGGGCCGCCGCGGACAACGCCCTGCAAATCCACGGAGGCAATGGCTTCGCCCTCGAATATCCAATTTCGCGTGTCCTCTGCGACGCGCGGATTCTCAACATTTTCGAAGGCGCAGCCGAAATTCAGGCCCAGGTCATCGCCCGGCGTCTGTTGGAGGGCGGCAACTAGGCTTCTACGCGACGTTACCGATCCACAACCTCGAGCCTCACCTTGGCGATGCCGGCTTGCCTAAAACCGAGGACATCGGCGGCCCGCGTAGAGACATCGATGATGCGGTTGCGAATAAAGGGGCCGCGGTCGACGATCACGACGGTCGCCGCGCGGCCGTTGCCGAGATTGGTGACGCGCACATGCGTTCCCATTGCGAAGGTTCGGTGGGCGGCGATCAGGCCGCCGTAACCAGGGTGATGGTAATACGAGGCTTGGCCGATGGACACGGCATGGGCGGGAACGCTCGCCGCGACAGCGAGCGAGAGAGCAAGAAAAACGCGCTTCAAAAAATCGCCCCGTTGATTTATCGCCCTCCCCGCCTAATTTTTAAAGAAACAAACAAAACGTCGAAATCGCGGCAATCGTTGGCCTGAAATGAGCCATGAAAGGACTGCATTGCTGCAAAGCAACCGGCCAATAGATATTTGGATCGCACGCCGGTTGAACGAAGCGGAACGCCTGTTAAAAGAGATTTGGTCTTCTGCGGAGCCAAACCGTTGAAAATTATTATTATCGGAGCCGCGGGCATGATCGGGCGAAAGCTCGTCGCCCGGCTCGTCAAGGACGGCGCGATCGGCGGCGCGCCGATCGAAAGCGCCCATCTCGTCGACGTGATTGCGCCTACCCCGCCAGAGGGAGCGCCTTTCGGGGTTTCATGCGAAGCTGCCGACATTTCCGATCCAGCGGTCGCGCCCAAATTCGTCACGTCGAAGCCTGACGTTATCTTCCATCTCGCTGCGATCGTCTCGGGCGAGGCGGAGCAGAATTTCGACAAGGGCTATGCGATCAATTTGGACGGAACGCGCTTTCTCTTCGAAGCGATCCGGCAAGAAAACCTACGCAGCGGCGGCAAGTACAAGCCTCGTGTCGTCTTCGCCTCGTCGATTGCGGTCTATGGCGCGCCTTTCCACGATACGATTGACGATGAATTTTTCTTGACGCCTTTGACCAGCTACGGAACGCAGAAAGCGATTGGCGAATTATTGCTTGCGGATTATTCCCGCAAAGGCTTTTTCGATGGAATTGGCATCCGGCTGCCGACGATTTGCGTGAGGCCAGGCCGGCCGAATCTCGCCGCCTCGGGCTTCTTCTCGAATATCATTCGAGAGCCCTTGGCAGGTCAGCCGGCGGTCCTACCGGTCTCGGAAGACGTACGTCACACCCATGCTTCGCCGCGCGCGGCGGTCGGCTTTTTGCTGCACGCGGCTTCTCTCGATTTGCAGAAGCTGGGCTGGCGACGCAGCCTCAGCATGCCTGGCGTATCGGTGACGGTCGGCGAACAGATCGAGGCCTTACGAAAAGTCGCGGGCGAGGCGGTAACAAAGCGCATTCGGAGAGAACCGGACGAGACGATCGTTCGTATCGTCGCGGGCTGGCCAACCCGTGTCGGGGGCGCGCGCGCGCGTCAGTTCGGCTTCAAGGCCGAAGCGGATTTCGAGGAAATCATCAGGGTCCATATTCAAGACGAACTCGGTGGCCGGATACACTGAATGCTCGATGTGACCCCCTCAGTTGCGCTTGAAAACGCCGCGGCTGAGGCGGAGCCGAAGGTTCGCGCGCGGCGATGGGGCCTCGGCCTTGCGGGGCGTCTGCTGCTTGTCGCGATCGGATTCATCATCGTCACCCAAATCGTCTGGTTCGTGCCGCGCGTCGCCTCCTATCGCGAATCGCAATTGCGCGATCGGCTATCGGCCGCCGATACAGCGGCGCTGGTTTTCACCGCTGCGCCCGACGGCATGTTGTCGAAGGAGTTGACGAAGCAGATCCTCGACAGCGTCGGCGCGCAAACCATCGCGATCAAGACCCATGATACGCGGCGCCTGCTGGCGATGGCCGATACGCCGCCGCCTGTGACCGACGCCTACGATCTGCGCGATCCTTCCACGATGGAATCGATCGTCGCCGTTTTTCGCGGCTTCTTCGCGCCGAAGAACGCGGTCCTGAAAGTGGTCGGCCGAGCGCCGCTGGGCGGCGATTTTCTCGAGATCACTTTGTCGGAACGAAAAGTGACTGACGCGGTCTGGGGCTTCGCCGGGCGCTTCTTGCGTACGTCCCTGATCATTTCCGTAGCGGTGGGCTTCGGGCTGTGGGCGGCGATCTGGCTGATGGTGCTGAGGCCGGTTCGAAGGCTCACATCGAATATCATTATGTTCGGCGAAAAGCCCGAGGACGGCGCCAGGGTCATCAGGCCGAGCGGCAGCCGTCATGAAATCGGCCAGGCCGAACAAGCGCTGGCCGCGATGCAGCGCAGCCTCGGACGCGAGCTTGATCAGAAGAAACGGCTCGCTCAGCTTGGACTGGCCGTCGCAAAAATCAGCCACGATCTACGCAATATGCTCACCGCCGCGCAGTTGATCTCGGATCGTCTCGCCACTATCCCCGACCCTCTCGCCATGCGTCTCGGGCCGCGTTTGGTGGCGACGCTGGATCGCGCCATCGCGTTCTGCCAGGAAACGCTCGCCTATGGCGGGACGGGCGAAAAGCCGCCCCTGCCCCGCGCCTTCGCGCTGAGTTCGATGCTGGCCGAAATCGCCGAGGTCGCCCACGCCAAGCAAAGCAACGCCGTCGATGTCGCCATCGAGGTTCCGGCCGATCTCGAAATTTACGCCGATCCCGACCATATTCTCCGCGTGATCGGCAATCTGATCCGCAACGCCGCCCAAGCGCTTCAGCAGCACGGTTCTAGCGACGGCAAGCCGCACGCGATCAAGATCGCTGCGACGGAGCGCGGCAATTTCGCGCTGATCGAGGTGAGCGACACTGGCCCCGGCGTGCCGTCGCATTTGGCGGCGCGCATTTTCGAGCCGTTCCACATGTCGACGCGTGCGGGAGGCTCTGGCCTCGGCCTTGCCATCGCCGCCGAGCTTATCGACCGCAACGGGGGCGCGATCGCCCTGGCTTCCGGCCAGCCGGACGACTTTTACTGCGGCGCCCGTTTTGAAATGACCTTGCCGCTGGCCCGGAAGAGAGCGGCCGCATGAAGCGCCGGCCGCTTTGTCGCGACTTGCCTCGCCGGCCAAGAGCGGTTACAGGGAGCGCGCCGCACGCCGTCCGGCGCTTCCAGCCGCATCGCAAACCGATTGCCGGTCTAATGGAGGCGAAGACGTCGATCGCGACGGGCGCCCGTAGCTCAGCTGGATAGAGCACCAGACTACGAATCTGGGGGTCAGGAGTTCGAATCTCTTCGGGCGCGCCAGCAATTTCAATGGTTTATTGGTTCACTGACTTCAGGGCTACTTCCCAGAATTGGCAATTGGGAAGCATGAGGCCGTTTGGACATCGTGGTTCGAACCATTCAGCGCTGCGCGATTGGCACGTTTCCAGTCGTTTGGCGTCTGTCCGAACTGAGTCGTCGGTTAGCAGGCCTTCGGCAGCGAGCGCCAATTCATGGAGGCGTTGTAAAAGCGAAGTTATAGCGACGGACCTTATGCTAAGAATGGCCCGATGGTGAGTTGGAATGCGAGACGATTACGGCGCAAGAGCGTCTCACGATGGGAACTGTTCAATGATGGAAGATGAGCGGCCGAATGGATCCAAGTCTTAGACAGATCGTGATGCTGATTAAGGTGACTGCAATTGCCTTGAGTTCAGCGCCAATCTTTTTGTTCTTCTCGGCGCTCTTTGCGCGACACGATCAAATTCCGGCATCGGTTGAAACTACTTCACATGCGCCGCCCCAAAGCGCTATCGCGAACGCGAATTCCACGACACCAAGATTCAAAGTCGCGTTCGTTTCAACGCGGCTCTCGTCGAGCGAAATGGTGCGTCCAGAACTAACCTTATCTTTATTGAACCTAAAAAAGAGCGGGATGGCCGCAAGCCCGGCCAATGAAATGACCTTATTTGCGTCATCGAGTTCGGCCAAGGTCTCTCAGCCAGCGGTGACAATCCCAGGGCTCGAACCGGCCGTGGAAGTCATCATGAAACCTGCGACGACAAGCGCCAGTAGCGCGCCGACGGAATTGCGGGCGGGGGTGGCGTCGTTTCAAGCACATTCGACCGATGCCGAAGTTCCCCGAGCGCCCGAAACCGCCTCAGAAGACGGCCATTACGATCTTGCATGGCCCGACCAGTGGCGGGCGCCGCGGAGCGCCACGAACGAGAAACAAAACCTAATCGCGAAAGTAGAAAAGAAGCGTACTTCGCATATACGTTTGGCGCAAAAAGAGAGGAAATCCTCAGCGTCGACGGGGAAAAAGGACTTAAGCGGAGCCGAGGATGATCCGAACAGTGCGCCGCGACTCTTTCAGCCGAACATAGAAGACGGATCAAATTGAGAAACTGACGGACGGGGACAGGCCCCGCTCGGACCGGCCAAGCCGCGCCTTGAATCCACACCAAACTGTAATTTGCCGACGGGCGCCGGCGGCGTCATCTTCCTCGCACAAAAGGCCGGCGAACTCGGGGGAAGCTGAGGAAGGAGAAATGATCACTGGGGAGCAAGTTACGGAGGCGCGCGAGTTACTTAAATGGTCGGTTGTCGATTTGGTTCGCTGGTCTGGCGTCAGCGGGATTACAATACTGGCGTTCGAAATTGAAAGGCAGCGCCCCGAAGAGGGCGACGTCAATAAAATCCAGACCGCGCTCGAGCGGGCGGGCGTCGCGTTCCAGGAAGGCGCGCCACTGAGGCTGAAGGGCGCCTGACGCGTTTCGCTAGTGTCGCAACCTCAAACTTGCCACAATTCCTGGCACGAATGGTCGTTGCGGCCGCCTCACTTAAACCGCGACGTGTCTATGTCCGAATGTGACCCGATCTCGCTGTCCGCGCATGAGCGGGAAACGCGCGCGCTTGAAAGTAACGTTGAACGAACGCCCATCCCCCGGTGGGCAATAATCATGCTCGTGCTGATTGGTCTGGCGACGCTGCTATGGAACTATATGATCTTGAAGTCTCTCATCGTGACTGCAACCGGCGTGTTGCCGAGCACTATATTTGAGGCTCCTCCTGCTCAAGACTCGCGACGTCCGATCGATGCTCGCTCTGGGCCCCGTCTCGCGCAACATGACCGACTAGGCAGTGGCGGTGTTTGAACGAGAGAGAGCCTTGTCTTTTCCGAGAGCTCTTGCTGGTCGTTTTGTCGCCGAGTGAACGCGGCGTCTCGACTCTATCGTTGATAATATCTCTTCGACGGATTCTTTCTTTTGATCCGCTGATGCCGATCCCTTGCTTTGTGTGGGACGTTACGCGAACATCAGTCGCCTCAGAGTGAGGGCCAATTCGGAGCGAAGCAGCCGTTCGCTACCCGTCCTCGCCTTCTAGCAACGGCAAAGGTCAGCCGGAGCGATGCGCGCTAGGCAATTCCTATGACCGACAATGATTGGTTCGATTGGCAGGTGCGTATGCTTTTCGAGCGAGTCGAGCGCTTTGCTGAGCTTCTATGTTTCCAACTGTCCGTCGCAGAGACGTTGCTAGACGACGCCCAAGCTTGGTTTCTCACAACACAGGGCACCTCTCCCCCTGACGCGGCGCAACCGAAGGAATTTACTTCTGAGCCCCGCGAATTTTCCTTACCGCCAAGCGCCGCATTACCGCGCGAGGTACGAGTGCGCGGCAAAGACGAAATAATCGCAGAAGCGCAGAAAACGCTGGATCTCCTGTATCGCGAGGCGTTTGCTGCAGGTCAGCGCCATGTCGCGTCGGAGCTCGGGCTTAGAACGGCGTCCTTGTTCGAGGGGCTTGCCGAAGGCCATCGCCAGCCTAGCGACGACGCGGCCGTTCGCTTCCAAACACATTCTTCCGATTACCGCCATACCGAAGATTGAGAGGCCTGTAGGCAGGCCCCTGACTCGCATGAGTCAAACACGAATGAACTTTCCGCGAATGCGCAAAAATCGCACCCCATTCGGTCGCATGAAACGGCTTTGATTCAAGACCCAAAAAAATATGAGTCGAATAACTGAAAACCTGCGAAAACGGCTAGCGCTGTCGCCGTCATCACCAGCCATCGCGTTCTTTCATATCTCTGGTTAGTGAGTTGCTCACGCCGGATCCACATAGCAATTTTCATTGAGCAACCTTTCCGCCAGTGCGAGAGAACATTAGCAATCATCCGCAACAATGGGTGGGCTTTGACCAAACGGTCAGATAAAAAATTCCTACAAATTGTCACAATCGGTTGATCGTCGAGCAAGGCCTTGATTTCACGTGGTTTACTGCTGAAGATAACAGACAACGTCTTGCACATACGCGAATTGTGTTCATACAAAATCGCGTCGGGGTCTTGCTTTTGACGAATCGAACAAGAACAGTGCGGAAGCTGATAAAATGGCAACAACCGCAAGTTGGTCGCTGAGAGGAGACAACCGATGCTGGCAATCAGCATTATCGGTCTATTTATCGGATCAATTTCCGCGAAGTACGTACATTTTTTCTGGATCGCCATAGGTTCGTTAGTCGTAGCGATTTGGATCGGCGTCCTTCATTTGGCTTTGGGACATTCCACGCTCCACATGTTGCGCGAAGGGTTCTACTCGGCGTGGTCAATGGAGATCGGTCTTCTCGCCGGTTTGTTGTTGGACCGTCTCGTTCTTCACCGCAAAACTAATCCGTCCAAACGGCGGTCGATGGATTAACCGGGTTCTGGGATGCCGATAACGCGTGGGTACGCCATCTGACTGCGGCGTCAATTCCATTGCGGTCAATGTATCCGTGACTTTCACGTGGGTTTGCGCCGGTCCGGCGCTCCTGAGTTGCGCGTCGTGAATAGCTCATAATCGACGAGGCTTTGGCGCCCGATCTGTGAGGATGGCCGTCTGCCCAGAGTAATTGGCCCGGGCACGCCGGCTCCCTACTTCCTCTTCCTCCGCTGTTATGGTCCGGGAAAACAAAGGGATTGGTATTGCCTGGCGGCCGGCCGGTGAGCGGCAAAGAGGCCACGCTGCCACTACCGACCGGCCTACCCATGGACCCAGGAGATGCGGCGGACCTAGGCGCCCCATGGGCCCAAGGCATACTGCATCGCGCGTGCCTCCCGAATTGAGACAAGATATGCAAAAAAAGACGCCGGTCCTCGCGGAAACCGGCGCAGTTGGTCGAGGGGCCAAGGGGCATGGCGCCTCGAAACGGTACATTTGCAGTTAATGGCGCAAGCTCGGCGCCGCGGGCTAGCCTAACTTGCCGTGTCCAATGATTGACAGTTTAGAAGAAGGCGAACCGAGCCTTTGGGTGGCGCGACCCGGACGATGCATATTCAGTATAGATGGCGCGCCCCGAGAATGTGACACTCGAATGCTTGCTTCATAGAATACTCGAATGAAGCGCCTGACGAACAAAGGGCGGATGCAAAAAGCTTCAATTGTCACAAGTGATCTTCGTTTTCAGTCGCCTGACATCCTTCTGTGGTGAAGATAACGCCCTCATGACACAAGTGATAAGATGGGAAATCCCTCTCGGCGATGGCGGCGCGGAAGGCGTCAAAAGGCGATAGGAAATACCTGCGCCAGATCGCCCGCGGAAAGAGTAGCTGCGAGAATGAGGCGTGGGCGTTGTTCAAGATTTTCGCGCGTGGCGCTGTTTTCCGCGCTCGTCTGTCTTTTTGCTTTTACGGCGTTCGATTCGATCGCGTCAGCCCAACAGTCGTCTCCGCCAGCCGCTGCGGCTCAGCGGGTCCGCGTTTACCTCTTCCGCGGCTTTGCCGGCTTGGTATTCTCGCGCGGCACGGACAAACTCGCCGAGGAGCTCGAGAAGGCGGGCTTCACGGCGACAGTCAACGAAGCCGTGATGTGTCCGATCGTCGCCAGACAGGCGATCCGAAGCTACCGGCGGGATCCTACTTTGATTGCGGTCGTCGGCCATTCGCTTGGCGGCGCTTGCGCGATCAAATTCGCCGACATTTTGAACGTCGAGAATATTCCGGTGAGCTTTGTCTTCACGACTGATCCGGCGAAGATCGCTGGCGATGTTCCGCCAAATGTCGAGCGCTACATCAATGTGTTTCAATCGGACAGTCTGCTAGGTGGCCGCGACGTCAAAACGGCGCCAGGCTTCCGTGGCCATTTCGCCAGTTTCGACATCGCCCAGCACAGCGAAATCACCCATTTCAACATGGAAAAGGATGAAGCCATTCGTCAGCAAGTTGTGACGAAGATTCAGCAGCTCGCCGCGTTGCCGCCCAAAGCGGAAGGGGAGATCTCGGCGCTTCGCTACATTGTGCCCTCCGATGCTGCAATCGAACTCTGGGACAGCGGCGCGCCGATTTCCGCCCACGGCGGAGAGACGCTGCAATCACTGGCTGAGTTTCACCGGCTGCCGCTCTGGTCGCTCGCGCAGATCAATCCGATATCCATTAGCGAGCCGCTTTTGCCTGGCCAACGCATTATCGTTCCACGTCATCTCGTCCCGCTTCCACGGGTCGACGCCGGCGTAGCCGCGAGCGAAGCACAGCTTAAAAGCAAAAAATGACAATC
>JASLHV010000014.1 GCA_030153205.1 Roseiarcus sp.
GTACCGTGGCGACGCGCCACAGCGCGCGCGCCACGCCTTCGACGATGGCGCCCGCGATATACGCGATCGCCGCACAGAAAAGCGCGGCGATCAAAACTTTCAGCGTCTCGTCGCCCGACATGCTGAACGCGCCGCTCGTCACGGCATTCATCGTCGAGGTGAACGGGATCGCGATCAGCAACAGCGTCGTATCGGCGAACCATTCGCCGGCGCGCTGAACATAAGTGACATAGCCGACGACGAAGGCGGCGAGATAAAGCGCCGCCAGAACTGCGCCGAGGAGCGAAATCCAGACGCGCCGCCGGCGCGGCGCGGCGGAGAGGCTCAAGCTTCCTTTTTCCAAGCGACGAAACGCTGCGCCTGACTGCCCAATCCGTCGATGCCGAGCGACACCGTATCGCCCGCCTTGAGGAAACGCGGCGGTTTCATGCCGAGGCCGACGCCAGGCGGCGTGCCCGTGGTGATGACATCGCCGGGAAGCAAGATCATGAATTGAGAAATGTACGACACCAACATCTTGACGCCGAAGATCATCGTCGCCGTCGAACCCTTCTGCACGCGCTCGCCGTTCACGTCGAGCCACATGTCGAGTTTTTGGACATCGCGGATTTCATCCGGCGTCACCAGCCAGGGACCGAGAGGGCCGAATGTGGCGCAGCCTTTGCCCTTCATCCACTGACCGCCTCGCTCGGCTTGGTACTCGCGCTCCGAAACATCGTTGCAAACGCAGAAGCCGGCGACGTGCTGAAGCGCGTCCTTTTCCGAGACGTAGGATGTTCGGCTGCCGATGACCACGGCGAGTTCGACCTCCCAATCGGTCTTCACCGAACCTTTGGGAATCGTCACCTCGTCATTGGGTCCAATGATGCAGGAGGGCGCCTTGTTGAAAAGGATCGGCTCCTTCGGAATTTCGGCGCCGGTTTCCGCCGCGTGATCGGCGTAGTTCAGACCAACGGCGATAAAATTGCCGACGTCGCCGACGCATGGCCCAAGGCGCGGTTCGCCGCGTACCGCCGGCAAGCTTGCTGGTTTAAGCTTCGCGATCTTGGCGAGGCTCTTGGGTGACAGCGCATCGCCCGCCAGATCGTCGATCACGCCGCTCAAGTCACGAATTTTTCCGGCGTCGTCGATCAGCCCTGGCTTCTCTTTGCCTGGCTTGCCGTAACGGACGAGTTTCATTGGCGCGCGTCTCCCTTCTTGCGGCGTCCCTTCGCCACTTGGTTGTCAAAGTCATCGGTTAACTGATTTTACCGAAGCGCGAAACCGAATAGCGCGCCTTGGAATGCTAAGCGCCCTTGAACGATTTCGCGCGCCTGCCAAGGTTAATCCCGTGCCCCCTCACGACAGCAAGCAATCGCCCGTGACATTTAGGTTCAATTGCAATGCGACGCCTGCATTTTCGCCAAATTTTGCACTGCATCTAAATAACCATAGACGATTGGCCAATTGACGCCGCAATTGCGGCGGCGATATCGACCCGGTTACTGACTTTCAAGAGGTTGTTTTCGGACAGCTTAGGCAGAAAAACAGCCTATGCTGTTCGGACTTTCATTTCTGCACTTGACTTCAATCACGTCACGGCTGTCATATGTACACAATCGAAAATTAACGCACGAATCTCTGTTTACGATCGACCACGGCCTCTCATCGGCATTTCGACATTCCGGACGGCCGCGTTAATCCGAGCAAGATGGTGACTGCAACAGGTCGTTGTGGGAATTTCGTTTGAGTTTACGGCCAGAAGAGAAGTTGGCATGCCTGATCAAGAAAGAATCGCGCTGTTCATTGACGGCGCTAATCTCTATGCAACCGCAAAGTCGCTTGGCTTTGATATCGATTACAAAAGATTGCTCCGCGAATTCCAGAGCCGCGGCCGGTTCATAAGAGCGTTCTATTACACCGCTCTGGTGGAAGATCAGGAATATTCCTCGATCCGTCCGCTCGTCGATTGGCTCGATTACAACGGCTATTCCGTCGTGACGAAGCCGACCAAGGAATTTGTCGATTCGACGGGACGGCGCAAAGTCAAAGGCAATATGGACATCGAGCTTGCGGTTAACGCCATGGAGATGGCGCCGCATATCGATCATATGGTTTTGTTCTCAGGAGACGGCGATTTCCGCTCTCTCGTCGAGGCGATCCAGCGACGCGGCGTCAGAGTATCTGTCGTCTCGACCGTTCAGACGCAACCGGCGATGGTTGCCGACGAATTGCGCCGTCAGGCCGACGAGTTCATGGACCTCGCTCATCTTGCCAATCGTATCGGACGCGATCCGAGCGAAAGAGCGCCGCGACACGACACGCGTCGGGCGCCTCAGCAGCAAACGGGCCTCGTCAACGACGATCTCGTCGATAGTTGATAGCGGCCGGTTCTTAGCCTAACTGGCTCGCGCTATTGTCAAGACGAAGCGCGAGCCTGATTTGGCGTTCGACCTCAGTCCTCCCCGCGATTGCCAGGAATGTCCGAGGCTGGCGGCCTATCGGGCCGCCAATCGTTTGGAGCATCCCGATTGGGCCAATGCGCCAGTTGAATCTTGGGGCGCGGCTGATGCGCGTCTCCTGATCGTCGGACTTGCGCCCGGCCTGCGTGGCGCGAACCGGACGGGGCGCCCCTTCACCGGCGATTTCGCCGGCGACCTCCTTTACGAGACGCTGATTTCGAAGGGTTTCGCTAAAGGCCTCTATGATCGTCGGCCAGACGACGGGCTTACCTTGGTCGATTGCGCCATCGTTAACGCGGTGCGCTGCGTGCCGCCGCAAAACAAGCCGACGCCGCAAGAAATCAGCACTTGTCGCCACTATTTGACGACCGCCATAGGCGCGTTAACGAATGTAAAAGCCGTCCTTGCGCTAGGCCGCATTGCCCATGACAGCGCCCTCAAAGCCATGGCGATGCGGCTCGCCGCCTTTCCCTTCGCCCATGGAGCGATTCATCGCCTGCCCAATGGCGTCGCTTTTTTCGACAGCTATCACTGCTCCCGTTACAACACGAATACGGGGGTTTTGACCCCTGCGATGTTCGCCGAGGTCTTTTCGGCCGTGCGTCGGCATATCGGAAAGGCGCCCGAGAGCCGACGGCAGCAAGGGGTTGCCTTGACGGACCGACGGGTGTAGGAGCCCGCCAACCCTAGATTGCCGGACTGTTTTCGGCCGACCCTTTTCAAGGAGTAGCCGCTATGGCGCGCGTCACCGTAGAGGATTGCATCGACAAGATCGAGAACCGCTTCGATCTCGTCTTGATGGCCAGCCATCGCGCACGCGTTTTGTCCGCAGGCGCCCAGATCACTGTGCCGCGCGACAACGATAAGAATCCCGTGGTCGCCCTGCGTGAGATCGCGGATCAGAGACTGACGCCGGAAGACTTGAGAGAAGATCTCATTCACTCGTTGCAGAAGAACGTCGAAGTCGACGAGCCCGAGGCCGAGACGGCGCCGCCGTTGGTTCTCGCCGACGTCACGCCGGGCGAATCAGGCGAAGCTCAGTTCGATCGCATGACCGAAGAAGATCTGCTGCGCGGCCTCGAAGGGCTTGCGCCGCCGCCTGAGCCCGAAGAAGAAACCGAGTAAGCTTCTTCGAGAATTTTTAGCTTGGAAAATTAGGTTGTTTTTTTGCGCGCCGCAGCGTGGACGCGGCGCGCGTAACGACTTTCCACAAAGTTTCATCGCTGGCGATAGATTTCGCTATGTGCACGTCGTCGTTTTGCTATCCTTTGCATTAGAGAATCACTTTTAGCCGTAGCGTTCAAAGCGCGCGGCGAAAGCGGCGGATTATCGCGGACGTTTCCGATCAGCGGCGGAGCGAACGATACGACAGGCCAGATCGCGAAATTGGCGATAGTCGGCAGCGGCGTTTGAACCGTTTCGTTCGCTTGGGCGTTATTGGCGAAGCGATTTTCGTCGGGGACGCGGCGTGCGAGTGGGGGCCGACACATTGAGCGACAATGATTCAAAGCTACATCTCGATATAGGCGAACAAGTCGCTGATGCGGCGCCCGTCGAGACGCCCGTTGGACTCGTTGAAATCGCGGGCCATGTGAAATGGTTCGATGTCGCCAAGGGCTATGGCTTCATCGTCCCCGATGGCGGCAAGGCGGACGTCCTTATTCACGTGACAATCCTGCGGCGTGACGGATTTCAAACCGTCCATGAAGGTTCGCGCGTGGTGGCCGAAGCGGTCCAACGCGACAAAGGTCTGCAAGTCTTCCGCGTTATATCGGTCGAGCCCGGCGACGGCGCGCATCCGTCGCAATTGCCGGCGGCGCGTACGCATGTGCAGGTTACGCCGACCAGCGGATTCGAGATTGTCATCGTCAAATGGTTCAATCGCGTGCGCGGCTTTGGTTTCCTATCGCGCGGCGAAGGAACAGAAGATATTTTTGTCCATATGGAGACATTGCGGCGCTACGGCTTTACCGACGTCAAGCCTGGCGATACGCTTCTGGCCCGTTTCGGAACCGGTCCTAAGGGATTGATGGCGGCGGAAGTGCGTCCGCTGGAAAGCACGCGGACTTTCTCCTCGCATTAAGAGGCTTTATAAGCAGCGATCGCATGGTCGCCGCAATCCCGTTTCATGCAGCGGGCGCGGCAGGTCGTCGTCACGCTACATCGCCCGTTGCAACGAGAATCGCCTTGTCCCCTGCCCTCTTGCGCGTATCCGGCCCATCGCGTCACGCTTCGTTTGTCGTCGCTTTGATGTTCACGCTGCTGTGCGCTTTCGCGCCAAGAGCAGCCCTTGCACAAAGTCTCGACCGTCTCGAGATCGCAACAGCCAGCGGCGGACATGTCTTCAATGTCGAGGTCGTCAGCGACGAAGCGGGCCGCGAGAAAGGCTTGATGTACCGTCGCTACATGCCGCAAGACCGGGGCATGTTGTTCAACTTCAATGAGGAGGCGCCGGTCGCCTTCTGGATGAAGAATACCTACATCCCACTCGACATGATCTTCATCTCGCGCAAAGGGGTGGTGACAAGCATTGTCGCCAATGCCGAGCCTTTGTCCGAACGTCTCATCCCATCGGGCGGTCCGGTTTACGCCGTTCTCGAGGTCAACGGCGGCGTCGCGCAGCGCATCGGTCTCAAGGCGGGGGACAAGGTGAAGGACGCGATTTTCAAACCTTAAGCTTTACCAAGCACGGGGCGGCGGGTCTCGACAAGGGCGGCGAGAGCGGCCAGGGCCGCCGCGACGGCGCAATAGCCGATGGGTCCGCGCGGACCGAAGCCGTCGACGAGAAAGCCGCCGAACACCGCGCCCGTAGCGATCGCGACTTGAAACGCCATCAAGAGAAGGCCGCCGGCGCTCTCGGCGAGATCAGGCGCGGCGCGGTTAATCCAGGTTTGCGCGCCGACCGGCAGCGCGCCGAAAGCGAAGCCCCAAAGCGCCGTCGCCGCTCCGGAAAGTCCTGTCGAGACGCCAAGTACGACAAGGATCAATGCCGCCGCCGCGATCAACCCCGCGGCCGAGGCGACGGCGGTCTGCTCGCTACGCTCGGCCATGAAGCCGCCCGCGAGATTACCGAAGAAGCCGCCGACGCCATAGGCCAACAGGACGAGCGAGATCGCGCCGACGTTCATGTGCGGCACTTGTTCGAGGAAAGGACGTATATAGGTGAAGGCCGAGAAGTGAGCGGAGACGACCACCGCGACGATCGCGAGGCCGTTCCTCATGCGCGGCCGCTCGAGCAACGTGAGAAAGGCGCCGAGCGTCGCTTTGGTCGTCGGCGGCAGCGAAGGTACGGTGACGACCTGTATGATAAGCGCGGCAGCCCCTGCGAAGGCGGCGACAATGAACGCCATGCGCCAACCCCAATGATCGCCAATCCATGCGCCGACCGGCGCGGCGCAGACGGTGGCGAGCGAAACGCCGGTGAGCACCACCGCCATCGCGCGCGGCATCAACTCTTGCGGAACGAGCCGCATCGCCAAGGCCGCCGACATCGCCCAGAATCCGCCGAGGGCGACGCCCAGAAGGACGCGCGAGACCAGCAGCGTCGGCAAGTTGGCGGCCGCCGCCGCCATTACGTCGGAAACCACGAGCAGAGCCGTCAGGCCCCATAAGATCCACCGACGATCGAAACGCGACGTGCCGACGACGATTGCCGGGCCGGCGATCGCCCCGACGACCGCGGTCGCGGTGACAGCCTGGCCGGCAAGCCCATCGCTGATCATGAGGTCGCGGGCCATCGGCGTCAGCAACGAGGCCGGCAGGAATTCGGCGGTGACCAGGCTAAAGACGCCGAGCGAGAGGGACACGACGGCTGGCCACTCGGTCGCCGCCGCCGGGCGCGCCGCGACATCCGCCGCCGCAGAACAATCAGTCATGTGGGTGAACCCCGGGTTCGTTTCGGGTGGAGATTTAGGGTTATCTCCGTGGCGTTTATATGCTATAAAATCTCTAATGCTTGACCAATCGTCCAAATTACCGACCCGGCCTCCGCATGATCCTCTTGCCGAGATGCTGCGCGGTCTGAGGCTCGATGGCGTCGACTATAGTCGCTGCCGGATGGCCGAGCCTTGGGCGCTGGCGTTTCCGGCCGAGCAAGCCGCCCGCCTCCTCTTCGTCTCCAATCAAGGCTGCTGGCTTCGCTATGGCGACGGTCAATGGCTCGAGATGAAAGCCGGCGACGCCGTGCTGCTGCCGCATGGCGGGGCGCATGTGCTGGCCTCCGATCGCAGCCTCGCGCCGACGCCCCAGGGGGCCTGCGCGCGCGCGCCGATCTGCGAAAATCTCTTTGCGGTGGACGGTGGCGGGGCCGGCGAAGTCTGCGTGCTGTTTTGGGGGTCGCTCCATTTCAACATCGACCCCATGCATCCGCTGATCCAGCTCATGCCTGACGTCATGCAGGCTTGCAATCTGGAGCAGCACGAGCCGGCCATTCCGCATCTCATCGAAGCGATGGCGCGCGAGACGGCGCTTGATCGCGTCGGCGCGGCCGGCATACTCGCCAGGCTTGCCGACGTTCTCGCCGCCAGCTTGATCCGAACCTGGGTCGAGCATGGTTGCGGCGAAGCGACCGGATGGCTCGCCGCGGTCCGAAAGCCTGATGTCGGCCGAGTCCTTTCCGCGATCCATCTCAATCCGGAACGCGATTGGTCCGTCGCCGAACTGGCGAAAGTCATGGGCGCGTCTCGCTCCGGCTTCGCCAAGCGCTTCGCCGAGGCGCTGGGGGAAACGCCGGCGCGCTATGTGCTGCGGGTACGGATGAATCAAGCGCGGCTATGGCTGACCCGCGAAAAGATGCGGGTGTCGGTCGCGGCCGAGCGGTTGGGCTACGAATCCGAAGCTGTCTTCAGCCGCGCCTTCAAACGCGTGCTCGGGGCGCCGCCGAGCCGCTTTCGCTGCCGGGAGGACGCCTGAGCCGGAGGTGACGGGAAATTTACCGGGCCGCGTGGCCGGTTGCGTCCCGTCGCCCCCTTGCTACAATCGTGGCGAAAATTCGCCGGGCTAGCGCCTGGCGCGAGGAGTTCGAGCTTTGGCTCTCACCACGCCGCTGGGCGCCGCCGAAAAGGCCGCGCAGGCGGCACCAGGGAATACGCCGCGGCGCTGGCGAAACGGGGCCGGGCCGTCCTATGCCGCGTTGGATCTCGGCACCAACAATTGCCGGCTGCTCGTCGCGCGGCCGACCGATGACGGTTTTCGCGTCGTCGACGCCTATTCGCGCATCGTGCGTCTTGGCGAAGGTCTTTCGCAGACTGGAAGGCTGAGCGCCGAAGCGATTGAGCGGACCATGGGCGCGCTCGCCGTGTGCCGCGACAAGATGCGCGCCCGCGGCGTCACCCGCGCCCGGCTCATTGCAACGGAGGCCTGCCGATCGGCCGCCAATGGCGCTGAATTTCTCAACGACGTGCGTGAGAGGCTCGGCATCGAACTCGAAATCGTCGATCGCGAGACGGAGGCGCAACTCGCCGCGGTGGGCTGCGGCGCGCTTGTCGATCG
>JASLHV010000065.1 GCA_030153205.1 Roseiarcus sp.
GATTACATTCGTGCATTTTACTCGACACAATTACGAGCAGGCGGTTTTCAAACAAGATCATCAATTCGTATCGGTAGGTCGCGAACGCGCCTTCCCGTCGCATGGAATACGGCGTTCGCCACCGCCGCGTTCATGCCGACGATGCCGATCTCGCCGATCCCTTTGACCCCAAGCGGATTTACGCGCGTATCTTCCTCTGGGACGAGGATGACTTCCAGCTGTTCGATGTCTGCGTTCACAGGAATGCGATAATCGGCCAAGTTTCGATTGACGTACGTCGCGCGGCGCGGGTCAATGTCGGTCGCCTCGTGCAGGGCTGAAGAGACGCCCCAGATGGCGCCGCCCATATATTGGCTGTGTGCCGTCTGGGCGTTGATGATGGCGCCGGCCGCAAACGCGCTGACCAGTCGGGGCGTTCGGATCTCACGGGTCAGCCGGTGTATCCGCACCTCAATGAAGTGCGCTCCAAAGGCGTAAGCGGTGACGTCCTTCCGGGCGTTGCCACGGGACATCGCCGTCTGCCCTTTGTAAAGGCTGGTAAGCGCGCTCGTCGGCAGCCCTTCGGGCGTATTCTCGGCGTAGACCTCAAGCGCCCCGCCCGCCACGCGAGCCAGGGCCTCCTCCAAGGATTCACGTCGACCGTCCGGGTTGGCCAATCCGTGATCAATCAGCGCGAGTGTCGCCGGATCAGCTCCGCCGAAGGCGCCGTTGGAGCGGACGGCGGCGTCAGCAATACGGCGGCGGATCTCCTCGCAGGCCTTGGCCGCGACGTTCGCCGTCGAATCGGCGTTGTTTGAGCCCCCCGCGGTCGGAACTGGCGGAAAGGCGCTGTCGCCCAGAGATACTTTCACATCTTCAACCCTGAGGCCCAGCCGGTCCGCGACGACGATCGCAAGGAGCGTGTACGCGCCGGTGCCTATTTCGTGCCCGGCCATTTCGATCGTGGCTTTGCCTTGCGGGCTTAGCGAGAGCCGCGCGGCCGCAGGTCCGATGTTTGAGGGATAGGTCGAAGTAGCGCAGCCCCAGCCTACTAACCAATCGCCGTCACGCATCGAACCGGGTTTTGGATTGCGGCGCTCCCAGCCGAAGCGTTCGGCCGCCTGATCGAAGCATTTCATCAACGAGCGGCTAGAGAACGGTTTGCCGTCGACCGGATCGATTTGGGTGTCGTTGATACGTCGAAGCTCAATCGGGTCCGTGCCGAGCGCATAGGCGAGTTCATCCATACCGCACTCCAGCGCGAACATATAAGGCGTATCTGGCGGGGCGCGCATGTAGCCGGGCGTGCTGCGGTCGGCGTGGACCACTTTCACTTCCGTCGCAATATTCGGACAGGCGTACATGCGGGCGGTCGTCTCGACGCCGGAGACGCTGTAATTTGAAGGACGTGAGGTGACCTCGAAACCCTCGTGGATCACCGCGGAGAGCTTACCATCCTGAGAGGCGCCGAGTCGTAACCGATGCCGGGTTTCGGCCCGGTAGGTCGCAATCGTGAAGCCCTGGGCTCGCGTTGCAACGAGCTTTACCGGTCGCCCTAAACGCTTCGCGGCGAGCGCAATCCACGCGGTGCGTGCGCCCGGCGCTCCTTTGGACCCGAAGCCGCCGCCGACGAAGCGCGAGATTACACGCACCTTGTCCTGGTCGAGGCCCAACTGCTTTGCTACGGCGCCGCGCAAGCCGTAAAGGCCTTGCGTCGGTTCGTAAACCGTCAGGTTCGGACCGTCCCAAACGCAAGTGGTCGTGAAAAGCTCGATGGGATTGTGGTGCTGCGGTGGGGTGGAGTAGCGAGCGTCGATTTGTATGGGCGCCTCGGCAAAGGCCGTGAACGCGTCGCCTTTCACAGGATCTCCCTGCGGCGAGACTTTGCGCTCCGCCTCGACCCCAGGACTATCGAAGCTGGCGCTTGGGGGCTCGGCGTCACATTCCACCTTGACTCTATAGGCCGCTTCTCGTGCGGCCTCAAAACTGTCGGCCACGACGACCGCAACGATCTGGCCATCGTGCCAGATGCGGTCGCTTTCGAGCGTAGTCGTCGTCGCTTGCTGATCCGGGCCCGCCGGAGGTTTAACCTGTTCTCCGACATTCTCGTGGGTAAGAATGTCGAGGACGCCGGAGACTTCATGCGCCGTGCGTAAATCAATCGAGCGAATGCGGCCGCGCCCAATCGAGCTTGTGACAAGATATGCGAACGCCGCGCCCTGCACAGGCTCATCGTCAGGGTAACGCGCATCCCCGGTAACTTTTGCGGCGCCGTCGATGCGCGGAACGGCCGCCCCAATCAGATGTGCTGCAACCGGGCGCATGTTAGATCTCCATCGCTGCACATTGCAGGAGCGCTCGTTCTACGGTCCGACGGCCAAGTTCAGGCTTAAACGCTCGGTCTCCATCTGCGACGGCGGTAGCGAAGGCGGCCTCAGCCGCGGCGCGGGCCGTGTCCTTTGTCAGCTTGCTTCCGCGCAAGACGTTCTCAGCGGGAATGGAGCGCCAAGGTTTGGCGGCGACGCCCCCGAGCGCAACTCGCGCCTGTCGTACTACATCGCCGTCGAGATCCAAGGCTACCGCGGCCGAGGCGAGAGCAAACTCGTAGGATTGACGGTCGCGTATCTTCAGATACAGCGATCGCCGCGCCCACGAGGCCGCCGGGACGTTGAACGCGACAATCAACTCGCTCGGGCGAAGCGTCGTCTCGACATGCGGGCTATCGCCAGGCAGGCGGTGCAGATCCCCGAACGCGATAGTGCGCCGTCCAGCCGGGCCCTCGAGTTCGACATTCGCGTCAAGCGCCGCTAGGGCGACGGCGAAGTCGCCGGGATAATTGGCGATACATTGTTCGCTCGTTCCAAGCACCGCCAGGCCCCTTCCAATCCCTTGCAGGGCGCTACACCCCGACCCGGCCTCGCGTTTATTGCAGGCGCGCCAGGATACGTCACGGAAGTAAGGGCATCGGGTTCGCTGCAGGACATTGCCGCCGAGGCTCGCCATGTTTCGCAGCTGCGCGCTGGCCGCCAGCTCCAGCGATTGGGAGATCATTGGAAAAGCGCGACGCACATCGGGATGTTCCGCGGCGTCCGACATCCGGGCCATCGCGCCAAGTCGCAAACGGGCGCCGTCATGTCGTATCTCGCTCAACTCCTTGGCTAAAGCGTTGATGTCAACCAAAACGGCCGGCCGCATGACGTCGAGCTTCATTAAGTCAACGAGCGTCGTCCCACCGGCGAGATACTGAACGGCTTGAGATGCTTGTGCGCTCGCTAAGCGTATCGCGTCACCGCGATTTTCGGCCGATCGGTAGTCGAATGGCCGCATGTGCTACGCCCTCATTTTTGGTGCGGCGGCGCTTATGGCCGCGACGATCTTGGGATAAGCAGCGCAGCGACAGAGGTTGCCGCTCATATACTCGCGGATCTCGCTCTCATTTCGCGCGTGCCCCTCCTCTACGCAGGCCACGGCCGACATGATTTGGCCCGGCGTGCAGTATCCGCATTGGAAAGCGTCGTGTTGAATGAAGGCTGTCTGCATCGGATGAAGCTGATCGCCGCTCGCCAGCCCTTCGATTGTCGTGACCCTGCGACCCTGGATGCTGACGGCGAGCGTCAGACAGCCAAGAACGCGGCGACCGTCGACGTGGACGGTGCAGGCGCCGCATTGCCCGTGGTCGCAGCCTTTCTTCGAACCGGTCAACGCTAGGTTATTGCGCAGCGCGTCAAGAAGTGTCGTTCGCGGATCGAGCGACATGGCCCGGTCGCGACCATTTACATTGAGAACGAAATCCATTTTCGCAGTTGCGGACGTAGGATTCTCATCGGCTGCTACGGCGCCGCGCGCAAGAGGCAGCGTCGTTATTACGCCGACCGCGCTAGTAAATCCGGTCAGCAACCCTCGTCGGCTGGGACCTTGTGAACCATCGATTACGCGAGCCATGATCCACGTCCTCAGTTCGCGGGATTAGGCAAGTGAACACGAAGCCTGACCGCAAGTTCCATCGAGGCGGATGGCGGCAGAAAAATTCGAATCCGCGCGGGAGCGCGCTTGCGACGGCCGGCCGGAAGAAGTCGGGATAGGCGGAATGAAATCGCTGACATGAGCGCCATGACCAAAGGTATCCGACGATGATACGCGCTGAAGGTTACAAAGCACGTTCGCTGGGAACGATCGTCTCGATAATCCTCATCTCGACACCGCCCCGAAGATCACGAGGAGCAACAGTCCATTTCCAAAATGAATCGGGACGAGTAATTTCTCGGGGATTGACATTTGGACGCGTAACCACAACTGCGCCCAGGCAAGCGGAAGACAAACAGCCGCAATCTCCTGCATCCCGATTCAAAGATCTTCGCGCGGCTGAACCGCGCCGAATTGGGCGAGTTTGACGCAGCTGGTGCTCGGGCTTTTCCTTATGGCCCATTTCAAAGGGCAGATCGTCGTGGAGGACTTGGGCTTCTATGGTCGCCACATGCATGTGGCGCTTGTCAGAGAAAACCGGCTGATCGCAGGCGTGAGCCGGCTCAATGAGTGCGAGCGCAAAGCGCCGGAATTGTCCGCGTCGCTGCCGCTCATCAAAGATAGGGTGGCAAGCGGGGCGACATTCAAAGACGCGGAAGCGCTCGCCGAGTTAGCGGGCCTGCGGCCGGACTGCCTGCGCGAGGACAACAACTATAATCGGTTTGTCGATGACGCGATGGCATAGGTGCTCCAATGGATATCCGGAACCCGCGCCTCCCTCGACCGTTTTGCTTGGTTAGGTTCGGAGGAAACCATGACAAAGCAGAGTGAGAAGGGTGAGCGGGAAGCGCTCGCAACTTTCGGGAAGACCGCTCGCAGCGAAAACAAGATGCCCGGCGATCCGAAGAAAACTCCGGAGACCGCTCCCAAAAGCGGCGATTTGAAAGCCAAACAAAAAGACGCCGCGGATATCCTCAGCGGCAATGCGACCGGCGACACATCGAAGAGAGATGCTGCTATCGCTCACGAGGCGAAGACGGATAAGCGGGCAGGATAGCGCTTGTGAGAATAACCGCCCCGTCAGGACGTGGCGGGCGGTTATCTTTCTTCCGCTGAGCCGCCAATACAGCGCCGCGTATGGCCGCCGGCTGGAACGGTTTGGACATGAACGGAGAGCTTCGCAGTTCTTCCGGCACTTCCTGCTTAGGAGTCGATGACACGAACGATATGGCGACTTCGTGTTGCCGCAGCATCGTGGCGATCTTGTAGGTCTCTCCATTCGTCACATTCACGGA
>JASLHV010000079.1 GCA_030153205.1 Roseiarcus sp.
GAGGCCCTCGAGACCGGCAACCTATATGCCGATCTCGTCGCCTACAATTCGGAAACGTCGCGGTTCCATGCCGTTTTTCATAGCGGCCGGCAAGCGGGCGACGAAGGCGCGCCCTTCCGTTCGCAATATGGGCTCCTCAGAGAGGGGCGCTCCATCGTCGCTGTCGAAGATTTCGGCCGTTGGTTCGCCGATGCGTCCGGTCGACCTGTTCGCGCGCATGGCGTCGTGCGGATCATTGCTGATCCCGTTTCAAAAGAAGGGCGATACGAAACGTCGCGGCGCGATCCCCTCACCGGCGCTGTCGGACGCGGTCGCCTCATCGAACAGATCAACGCCCAATGCGCCGAGATCGGACGTCGCGGCGCGCAATTTGCCGTGCTGATAGTCGGCATCGAAGGCCTGCAGAATCTCAACGACCGCTATGGCTATGATATTGTCGACGAGGCGATCATCGCTTCGACGCGGCGTCTCTATGAAAGCGTACGGTCAACGGATACGGTCGCGCGGTACCTCGGCGGAAAGTTCGCCATCATCCTCGACTCTTGCGACGCCGAGCAATGCGCTCTTCTCGGGCGCCGCATTCTTCAGGCGACGTCTAATGCGCCGATTCGACTCGCAGATCGCGACATTAAAATCTCATTGAGAATTGGCGCCGCCATCGCCCCCAAACATGGCCGCAGCGCCCAAGCCCTTCTGCAACGCGCGGAAGAAGCTTATGAAATCGCCTGCCGTGGCGCAGGCGGCGTGACCCTCTTCGACCCCGCCATAAATTTACGGAACGCCAAAGCGCGGGTGAGCGCGGTCAGCGACCAAATCGTCGCCGCGCTGAATGATCGACGCGTGGCGCTCGCCTATCAACCGGTCACGCCGGCGCGACCGGGCAAACCCGGCTACCAGGAGGCGTTGCTACGCATCCGCAATCCAGATGGCGCACTGGTTGGGCCGGCCGCCATTCTCCCGATCGCGGAAAGAGTTGGGCTGATTAGCCAGCTCGACCAACGCGCGCTCGAACTCGCGCTCAATCGAATGAGCGCCGAGCCTCATCTGCGCCTCGCCGTCAACGCTTCGCCAATCACAATGCTTGAGCCGGATTGGTTTTCTCGCTTCGCCAGTGCGCTGGCGTTGCACCCAGGCGCAGCGGAGCGGCTTATTCTCGAAGTCACGGAGAGCCAGGCAATCACCGATCTCGAGCAAGTGTCGCGCCTCTTCGAAGAGGTGAGAGCGCTTGGCGTGAAAGTCGCGATGGATGATTTCGGAGCGGGACATACGTCCTTCCGAAATTTGAGAAATCTGGGCGTCGACATCGTCAAGATCGACGGCGCCTTCGTGCAAAACATCGCGCGCTCGGCCGATGATCGGTTTTTCGTACGTACGCTTCTTGATCTTGCGCGTAATCTGAAAGTCGAGACTGTGGCCGAATGGGTCGAAGACGCCGAGGCCTCGCGCATCCTCGCCGACTGGGGGGTCGACTATCTCCAGGGCCATCATTTCGGCGCCGCGGCGCTCGAAGGCGAGACTTTGGCGCCTCAGCGCCTCGTCGAGGCCGTCGGCTAAATCATCAGGCCGGTATCAACGCTTGTTGGCGAGCGTGTCGAGACGCTTTTGGACGTCAGACAATTGTTTCTTCAATTCATCGAGATCGGAATTGGCGGCGGGCTTTTCCGGCGTGATGGCCGTGTTCGCTGGCGGTATCGCCGTGCCGACGAAGGGCGTAAACATGGTCAGCGCCTGAGAAAAGGCCGCGAGATTCTTGCGGGTCAGTTCTTCGATCGCGTCGAAAGAAGAATTGCCGAAAGGCGTGGCTCCAAAAGCGCGCCGCATTTCGTCGCGAAACTTCTGCTGTTCCCCGCTGAAGCGGTCGATTGAAAATTCCAGATAGCGCGGCAGGAGCGCCTGTACGCTGTCGCCATAAAAGCGGATCAATTGGCGCAGGAAAGTCGCCGGCAGCAGCGATTGCCCTTCCTTTCCCTCCTGCTCGAAAATGATCTGCGTGAGCACGGAGCGCGTAATGTCTTCGCCCGTCTTGGCGTCATAGACGATAAAATCCTCACCGGATTTCACCATGGCGGCCAGATCGGCCAAAGTGACGTAAGCGCTGGACGCTGTGTTATAAAGCCGCCGGTTGGCGTATTTTTTTATTGTGGTTGGCGTCGCCGCTGGCGGATTTTGATCTGTCATGGGGTACGGGTTTCCAGTTCGCACTTCGGGCTTAACAGCCCTCGTCCCGACGATAGGCGTTTTTCGCCTCCACCGGAACCAAATTCCGTCATAAAACGCCATAAATCGTCAACGGCGGGGGTCGAATAAAGCAGATTGCATCGCCATTGGCTAATTTTTTGGCCGCTTCATGCGTCCTTCGCGCCCCTTTCGCCTCGATAAAGCGAATAGTATATGACCGAAGGAAGCGCTCGCGCTGATCGGCGATCGGCAGGCGGCATCATTCGTCAGGAGTTCATTTATGTCTCAGTCCGACATCGTCATTGTCAGCGCGGTCCGAACCCCCGTTGGATCGTTCAACGGAGCTTTCGCGAACACGCCCGCCCATGAATTGGGCGCTGTCGCGGTCAAAGCGGCGATCGAACGCGCCAAAGTCGATGCGAGCGATGTCGACGAAGTGATTCTCGGCCAAATTTTGCAGGCGGGACAAGGGCAGAACCCGGCGCGCCAGGCGGCGATGAAGGCCGGCGTCCCGCAAGAGAAGACCGCTTTTGCGATCAACCAAGTTTGCGGCAGCGGCCTGCGCGCGGTCGCTATCGGCGCGCAGCAGATCGCCAGTGGCGACGCGTCCGTCATTGTCGCCGGCGGCCAGGAATCCATGTCGCTCGCCCAGCACGCCGCGCACCTGCGCGCTGGCGTGAAGATGGGCGAGATGAAGCTCGTCGATACGATGATCAAGGATGGCTTGCTCGACGCTTTCCATGGCTATCACATGGGCGTCACCGCCGAGAATGTCGCGGCGAAATGGCAGATCAACCGTGAGGACCAGGATCGTTTCGCCGTCGCCTCGCAGAACAAGGCCGAAGCCGCGCAGAAGGCCGGGCGTTTCAAGGACGAGATCGCGCCTTTCACCGTCCCCTCCAAGAAGGGCGACATTGTCGTGGATCAGGATGAATTCATCCGTCATGGCGTCACCTACGACGCCTTGGCCAAGCTGAAGCCCGCCTTCTCCAAAGATGGCGCCGTGACCGCCGGCAACGCCTCGGGCATCAACGACGGCGCCGCGGCGCTTGTCCTGATGACGGCGGATGAGGCGAAGAAGCGCGGGCTCACCCCGCTCGCCCGTATCGCCTCTTGGGCGACGGCCGGCGTCGATCCCTCCGTGATGGGGACAGGTCCGATCCCCGCGTCTCGCAAGGCGCTCGAGAAGGCCGGGTGGAAGGTCAAGGATCTCGACCTCGTCGAAGCCAATGAGGCCTTCGCGGCGCAGGCTCTCGCGGTCAACAAGGACATGGGCTGGGATCCATCGATCGTAAACGTCAATGGCGGCGCGATCGCGATCGGCCATCCCATCGGCGCTTCGGGCGCGCGCGTCCTCGTCACGCTTCTGCACGAGATGGGCAAACGCGACGCCAAGAAGGGTCTTGCGACATTGTGCATCGGCGGCGGCATGGGCATTGCGTTGACGGTCGAGCGTTAAGCGCGACCTTGCCGGCCTTTCCGGTTCTTTTTATTGAAGAATGAATTCGGGCGTCGTTGGGCCCAATGACATTTTGAGGCGCGCCGCTAACAGGCGCGCCTGCAACGAACTTACAGGGAAGGAGCGTTCATGACGAGGGTTGCTGTTGTCACTGGGGGTACGCGCGGCATTGGCGCGGCTGTTTCGAAAGCTTTGCACGCGGCGGGGTATAAAGTCGCCGCGACCTATCATGGCAATGATGAAGCCGCGGCGAAGTTCAAGGCCGAGACTGGCGTCAATGTCTATAAGTGGGACGTATCGGACTATGAGGCTTGCGTCGCCGGTCTCGAGCAAGTCGTCAAGGATCTTGGGCCCGTCGACGTTTTGGTGAATAACGCCGGCATCACCCGCGACGCCATGCTGCATAAGATGAAGCCGGAACAATGGTACGCGGTGGTCAACACGAACCTCAATTCGTTGTTCAATATGTGCCGTCCGGTGATCGAAGGCATGCGCGAGCGCAATTTCGGGCGCATCATCAACATTTCGTCGATCAACGGTCAGAAAGGTCAGATGGGGCAAACGAATTACTCGGCCGCCAAAGCCGGCGACATCGGCTTCACCAAGGCGCTGGCGCAAGAAAACGCCAGCAAAGGCGTGACCGTGAATGTTATCTGCCCAGGGTATATCGCGACCGAAATGGTGATGGCGGTGCCGAAAGAGGTGCTGGAGAAATCGATCCTGCCGATGATCCCGGCGCGCCGTCTTGGCCAGCCGGAAGAAATCGCCCGCTGCGTGGTGTTCCTTGCGTCGGACGACGCGGGGTTTATTACCGGCTCAACTCTGACCGCTAACGGCGGCCAGTATATGACCTGACGGAAGGCGGGGTCGGTCGAACCTAAATTGTAGGTGCGACCGTCCTCACGCACTGGAACGCCTCGACGCGCATGTTATAATTGTTAAATGAGCGACGTGGCGGTGGCCACGGATGTTGCTGATGATATGACAACTCTGCCGCCACACCGGTTTTGATAGGACGGAAGCAGGACGACGTAATTCAGGTCGATCCGACTGCGCCTGAGGAAATCTTAGCCGCGATTCGCGCCTTGGAATCTTGATTTCTTCAAACCTCGGCCACGGCGGCTGCTTGATGCGCCTTCGCCGGCCCACGCAACGGGCGTTCCTCCATAAGAAGGAGGAAGAACAGGCTGACGGCAAGCGCGGCGGCCTGCACGCCGAAGACGTAGACAAAGGCTTCTCCCGCACGGCGCGCGAGTTCCGGATCGAAGACAGCGCCGGCCTGCGCCAGCCCGGCGTCGCTCACGACGCCATGGGCGAGCACGACAGCGCCAAGAGCGGCGACGCCGATCGCGCCGCCGAGAGAGCGCAAAAATCCCAGCGTCGCGGTGCCGATGCCGAGATCGCGCGGGTCGACTGCGTTCTGAACGGATACGGTGAGCGTCGGGAAGATCGCGCCGACGCCGACGCCGACAATCAGCATGAGCGCTTGAACCTCCCAGAAAACGAGGCTTTTCGCCAGTAAGGACAGGGCGACAGACGCGAGAACGGCGCAAATCACGCCGACGACCGCCATACGCTTATAGTGAACGATACGCGGCATGTACCGTCCGGTCGTGTTCGCGCCGGCGACGCTGCCAGCGAGAAGGACGATAAGTCCCGCGCCCGACGCCGTCGGCGCCATGCCGAGGGCGAATTCAAAATAGATCGGCAGATAGACCGTTATGCCGACAAAGGCGAGCATCGCAAAGAACATCGAGAGGGAGGCGGAGCCGACGACTTCATTGCGAAAGATGCCGAGCGGGATGAGCGGCTCCTTGGCTCGCGCCATGTCGACGATGAAGCCAAGCGTCAGCAGGGCGGCGATAACCCCGAGCGAAAGAATCGGCGTCGACGTCCAGGCGTAACGTACGCCGCCGAGGGTCAAGAGCAGCATCAACGCCGTCGTCGCGCCGACAATCAAGACAGCGCCACCAATGTCCAGGCGATGATCGCGCTTGATCTGCGGCAGAATTCTCAACACGCGATTGCTCATCGCAAAGGCGAGCGCTCCGACTGGCAGATTGATCCAGAAGATGAGCGACCAGTGCAGATGCTGGGCGAAAAAGCCGCCGATGATCGGACCGGCCACGCTCGACGTCGCCCATACCAGCGAAAAGTAGACGACATAGCGCGCCCTTTCGCGCGGCGCGGCGATATCAGCGACGATTGTCTGTGCGAGCGCGAGGAGACCGCCGCCGCCGAGGCCTTGTACGGCGCGGCCGACGATGATCGCCGCCATGCTCGGCGCAAGGGCGCAGATGACGGAGCCGACGAGAAAAATTCCGAGCGAAAGAAACAGAGCCGGCCGCCGACCATGAATGTCCGACAGCTTGCCATAGAGCGGCGTCACCGCCGTACCAGTCACCAGATAGGCCGAGATGATCCAGGACAGGAACTCGGAATCGCCGAGCGAGGCGCCCATGATCGGCAAGGCCGGCGCGACAATCGTCTGGTCGAGCGCGGCCAGCATCATCGCCATCATCACGCCGATCATGATCCGGCGTTTCTGACCGTCCGAGAGCCCCCTGGGCTGTGACATATCCATTGTGAAAACGAACCTTCATTGCCGGCGCATTACGGCGCGGTGTCCAGGACAGACGGTCTGACGCGAGAACACCGCCGTGCGAGCGGCGGATACTCTACGAAACGTCGGGAGCGAGGGTCGGAGGCCCTGACGGCCGAGCGCGGCGCCGCGCTCTGGGCGATTGCGACGGCCGGACCATGGCTGAGAGAAAGCCCTAGGACAAGAAGACGCCGCCCGCCAGACGCTCAATTTCGCGTTACGATGCAAGCCTCTCGACTTCCCCCGCCTGCGGCTCGACAAGCTTAACGATGTCGCTGACGAGACGATTGATCGCAAAATCCTTCGGCGTATAGACCGCCGCCGCCCCTTCGGCCTTGAGCGTCTCGGCGTCGGCCGGCGGGATAATGCCGCCGACGATCACGGGGACATGGCCAAGGCCCGCCGCTTTGAGGCCGGCGATCACGTCGCGCGCCAGCGCCAAATGCGAGCCCGAGAGGATCGAAAGACCGACGCAATGCACGCCGTCCTTGGCGCGCTCGACGATCTCCGCCGGCGTCAGCCGAATGCCGTCATAGACGACGTCCATGCCGGCGTCGGTCGCGCGGACGGCGATCTGCTCGGCGCCATTGGAATGGCCGTCGAGCCCCGGCTTGCCGACCAGGAATTTGAGCCGGCGGCCGAGTTTCAGCGAGACGCGCTCGACCTCGGCGCGAATGTCGTCGAGATCGGCGGCCTGCTGGCGCGCGACGCCGCTGACGCCGGTCGGCGCGCGATATTCGCCGAAGGCCGCACGGAGCGCGGCGCCCCATTCGCCGGTTGTCGCGCCCGCTTTGGCCGCGGCGATCGACGGATCCATGATATTGCCGCCGTCCCGCGCCGCGGCGCTGAGAGCCGCCAATGCGGCCTCCACTTTCGCAACGTCCCGCGCCGCCCGCCAGGCCTCGAGCCTTGCGATCTGTTCGGCCTCGACATGAGGCGGGATCGTAATGATCGTATTTTCGCCGGCGGTCAGCGGTGAAGGTTCGCTCTCGACATAGCGATTGACGCCGACGACGACCTGCTCGCCGCGTTCAATGGCTTCGAGACGGCGCGTGTTGGACTCGACCAGCCGGCGTTTCATATAGCCGCTCTCGATCGCTTTCACTGCGCCGCCCATCTTTTCGATCGTGGCGAGTTCGGCGCGGGCCTCTTGCTTGAGCGCCGCGACCTTCGTCTCGATCTCCCGGCTCCCTTCGAAAATATCGCCAAATTCGAGGAGATCGGTCTCATAGGCCATGATCTGCTGAAGCCGTAGCGACCATTGCTGGTCGAAGGGGCGCGGCAGGCCAAGCGCTTCGTTCCATGCCGGCAACTGTACGGCGCGCGCGCGCGCGCTGCGCGACAGGACAACAGCCAGCATCTCGATCAAGATACGATAGGCGTTGTTCTCCGGCTGCTGCTCGGTGAGGCCAAGCGAATTGACTTGGACGCCATAGCGGAAACGACGTTTCGTGGGATCGGCGACGCCGTAGCGGTCTCTCGTGATCTCGTCCCAGAGTTCGACGAACGCCCGCATTTTTGAGAGTTCAGTCAAGAAACGCATGCCGGCGTTGACGAAGAACGACATGCCGCCGACGACGTCGGCGAAACCTTTCTCATCGACCTGACCCGACGCCCGCACCATATCGAGCACCGCAATGGCCGTCGCAAGCGCGTAGCTCATCTCTTCGACCGGGGTCGCGCCCGCTTCTTGCAGATGGTACGAACAAACGTTCATCGGATTCCATTTCGGCGTCTCGCGCGCCGAGAAAAGAATCAAATCCTTGGTGAGGCGCAGCGAGGGCCCGGGCGGGAACACATAAGAGCCGCGCGAAAGATATTCCTTGATGATGTCGTTCTGCGTCGTGCCTTGCAGGCTCGCCCGCGGCGCGCCCTGCTCTTCAGCGACCGCGACATAGAGCGCCATCAGCCAAGGCGCCGTCGCGTTGATCGTCATCGACGTGTTCATCTTGTCGAGCGGAATGCCCTCGAAGAGCGCGCGCATGTCGCCGATATGGGAGATGGCGACGCCGACCTTGCCGACTTCGCCCTTCGCAAGCGGATGGTCGCTATCATAGCCGGTCTGGGTCGGCAGATCGAAAGCAATGGAAAGGCCGGTCTGGCCCTTGGCGAGATTGGCCTGATAGAGACGGTTTGAGTCGGCCGCCGACGAATGGCCGGCGTAGGTGCGGAAAATCCAGGGCTTATCGCGTTTGATCGGTTCCTGATCCACGCTCATATCGCTCCGAAATCGCTTATTATGTTGCAAAGCACAATGACAGAAGTTCCGGCGCTGCGCCAGCCGGTCCGGTCCGGCCGGGAACGTTCGTCGCTGAGAATTGTTTGCGGTCGGTAGGGCTGATGTGCGGCCCAACCAGAGGATGCCTCCATGGACAAGAAAATCGTCGGCGTATTAGGCGCCGCATCCGCTTTAGCCTTGGCGGCCGGCGGATCCGCTATAGCTGCGCCGGGCGCCGAAGGGCCGGGCTTACGTCCCGCTCAATCGTTCGCCGAATTGCTCGATCCGATCCCGAACGCGACGGCCACGCTCATCGCCGAAGATCAGCAATCGGCGCCGACGGACGAGGCGCCTGTCCGTCTGGCGCAATATCACCACCACCATCATCATCATCACTACTATCACCACCACCATCATCACCATCATTGGTGGCGTCATCACTGGCGTCACGATTACTGAAACCGTGCAAAAGAGCGGCGGGAGACCGCCGCTCGACACCATAGTTCTTTAAGAAAAAAGAAAGCGCGCCTAACGCGGACGTTGGCGTGATCGCTGATTGGCCGCGCCGAGCATGTGCCGGTACGTTCCATCGAAAACAGTATTGCTGGCCGAGGTCCATGTCGTATCCGCGGACAGGCGCGATCGGCTTTCGTGGATACGTCGAGACTGAAGCTCTCGCTCGGCCGATTCCTCTTCATCCATAGGCAAAATTTCGAAATCCGCCTCTTCCGGAACGACAATGATCTGAGCGAAAGGCTCGTCCGGCCGGAAAATATGGGTCCGGCCCTCGGCCGGTGATTTGAAAACCATAAAGAACATCATCGGCCACCAACGCCGTAGCAAAGCGGGAACGGCGATCGGCGTCGTCTCGGTCGGATCGGTGTAAAAGCGCGGGTGCGGCTCCGTTCGGATGGCGAAGCCGGGCTCGACCTTGAGGTCGAGGAGAATTTGAAAAGTATAGAATTTCTCGCCGAACGTCCGAAACGGCGGCCACTGGAAATCCTCGCCGGGCGACGGGCCGAAATCGCCGTCCAAGACGAGGCGACCATTGCGCGTCACGACCTTCAATTCGTTGTCGAAGGGATAGAAGAGTTCGATCCCGTAACGCGCGCTCTCGGAGAAGGGCACGCAATGCCAGGCATATTCCTGCGAGCCATCGGCGCGCGGCTCTCGCTGACCGGCCCAGCCGGGAATTTCCAGCTTTGTGCGGCGAGGATTGAGACGGGGATTACTGAGACGATAAGTTACCCGCCGCATGACGCTCCGCGCGTGACGCCGCGGAAGCGAGCGTCTTAATCGTGTAGAACGCTCCGGCGCGCCACCTGTTCCCCCGACGAAGGTTTCGTTTGCGCAAATCGCGCCCAGGCGCCATTATGCTGCAATGCAATATAGTCCGCTGCATTTCATCGCAGCCTCGAGGGCCATGGGGAGACGCTTGAGGTTGGAGCCATCATGAGCAAGCCTGCCGTATTGACGCCCGTCGCCGGGAGCGAGAGCGCGCCCAAGGATCTCTACGACATCGGTGAAATCCCGCCGCTCGGCCATGTGCCGGCGAAAATGCACGCCTGGGTGGTTCGCCGCGAGCGGCATGGGCCGCCCGAGCAATCGATGCAAATCGAGGTCGTCCCGACCTGGCCGCTCGACAGCCACGACGTGCTGGTTCTCGTGATGGCCGCCGGCGTCAATTACAACGGCGTCTGGGCGGCGCTGGGCCAACCGATCTCGCCTTTCGACGTGCACAAGCAACCGTTCCATATCGCCGGCTCCGACGCTTCCGGGATCGTCTGGGCGGTCGGGAGCAAAGTGACCCGCTGGAAAGTCGGCGACGAAGTCGTCGTTCATTGCAATCAGGACGACGGCGACGACGAGGAATGCAACGGCGGCGACCCGATGTATTCCTCCTCGCAGCGGATCTGGGGCTACGAGACGCCGGACGGCTCCTTCGCCCAATTCTGCCGCGTGCAAGACCGCCAGTTGATGCCGCGGCCGAAGCATCTGACCTGGGAGGAGAGCGCTTCCTATACGCTGACGCTCGCCACCGCCTATCGCATGCTGTTCGGCCACGAGCCGCATCGCCTCAAGCCGGGCGACAACGTTCTTGTCTGGGGCGCCTCGGGCGGTCTTGGCGTCTTCGGCATTCAGCTTTGTGCGGCCGCCGGCGCCAACGCCATAGGCGTCATCTCGGATGAGACAAAGCGCGATTATGTCATGTCGCTCGGCGCGAAGGGCGTGATCAACCGCAAGAACTTCAAATGCTGGGGCCAATTGCCCAAGGTCAATACCGACGAATATACAGCTTTCATGGCCGAGGCGCGCAAGTTCGGTAAAGCAATCTGGGACGTAACCGGCAAGAAGGACGTCGATATCGTCTTCGAACACCCGGGCGAGCAGACGTTTCCGGTTTCCTGCTTCGTGGTCAAGCGCGGCGGCATGGTCGTCTTCTGCGCGGGCACGACGGGGTACAATCTCACCTTCGATGCGCGTTTCGTCTGGATGCGCCAGAAGCGCATTCAAGGCTCGCATTTCGCTCATTTGAAACAAGCGGCGGCGGCGAACAAATTCCTGCTCGATCGCCGCATCGACCCTTGTATGTCAGAGGTGTTCCCCTGGGACAAGATTCCTGCCGCGCATACTAAAATGTGGAAAAACGAGCACGCGCCGGGAAACATGGCGGTGTTGGTCAATTCGCCGATCGAAGGATTGCGTACGCTGGAGGATGTGATCGAGGCGCGGAAGAGATAGATCAGGCCGTTTTCGTTGGATCGACGATCCGTCCCTCGAAGAGCACGGCGCCCGTCGTATGATCAGCAAGGAAGAACAAGAACGGTCGGTCGACAATGAAGGGCTCGCGCGGAGGAATTTGCTCGGCGCGCGCCGAGGTCTCTACCATTTCCACAGCCGTCGCGGCGGCGGCCTCGACACCGTCCTCGGCGATTTCGAAAACAGTACGATGGCGAATTTGACCGATCTTGATCTTCGCGCTCCCGGCGGTCATGCCGCTGAAATCGGCTTGGTTGCTCAAGGCTGACGATAGTCCGAGCTTTTGGAACGGCGGGACAAGATCAGCGCCGAACGCGACTTTGAACTTCGGCAAAGCCAGCTCCGCCCCTCCCTTTGCTTCCAGTTGCAATGCGCTCGAGGCGCCCCCTTTTCGGTCAAGCGCTTTCAGCAAATCGGCTTGCGCTCGCGCGTCGAGGCCGCGGCTCACCTCTGCGAGGCCTTCGATATCGTTCGGCAGGACAATGATCATGGAAAGCTGCGGCGCCGCCAGCGCGAGGCGGATGGCGCGAAACCCCGAGCCTCGGACGACGGGATCGCTCGACCCTCTCGACATCATCGAGGCCTGGACGCGCTGCTTTGCCGAAAGATTGAAATCCTTCTTCGCCGTCCCGCTGTCATAGAACGGATAGGCCCACGCAACACGCAGATAGATGGCGTTGAGCAATACCGCGACGCTGAGGTCGCTCAGATTATCGAGAATTTTGTCGATCTTGCCGTCCGTCCTTTGACGAACCCAATCATTGACCTCGGCAAGCGAAGCGCCGGGAAATACCTCGGCGGCGAAGCGATCCTTCACGAGATTTCGATAATCGGTCGAAATCAAAGCGCCCAAGTCCTTGTCGAGCATGAGCGCATTAGCGATGGACAGACGTACGAATGGGATGATTGGGCCGATCGTGCATTTGGATTGCAACAGGCGCTCTTGCAACATGCCGTGTCGACATGCGCCGTTTACCGCCGGCGCTTCGCAGTTCTGACCATTCCAGTTCATGCCCTGAGGACAGAGCTTGGGATCGTGGGAACTGTCGTAGCCGAGGAGCGTCGCCATGGCCGTTCCGCTCGCGGCAGGAATGCGATCGACGCTCAAACTATGCCGCAGCGTCTTCACCAACTCGGCCTCTGTGGCGCCGCGGGCGCCGGCCAGGACCATGGCGGCGCCGATCGAATAGGGCGAGAGGACGACATTGCCGTCAGCGCCGGCGAGCGCGCCGACCAATTCGTGGCCGCAGGCGTTATAGGCGGCTGTGACTGCATGGACATCTTCGGACGCGCCTTCGGACGCGAACGCCGGCCTCAGTTTTATTGCGCCAGCGGCGATGAAGGCGAGAGCCCCGGCGCCAAAGAGAAAATCGCGCCGGCCGAGAGCAGTCTCGATCGGCGCCCCGACACGAACGCTCATGTTGCAACCCTCGTCCGTCGACAATTTCGGCGATGATAGAGCGGCGCCAACACAGATGCGAGCCGTGCAGCGGCGTCGACAGGGCAAGAGAGCGCTTATGACCCGCTGGAACCGTCCGACTTTTTCCGGGCCCGCATGATCGCGGCGTTAAGTTCACCGCCATAAAGGAAAATTCCGGCGATCGCGTAGAGAAACACGAGGGCGATCATGACCGAAGCCAAGCCGGCATAAGTCGAGACGTAGTTGCGCGCATATTCGGAGAGGTACGCGCCGAAGACTTCGCCGAAGGCAAGGCAAGCGGCGAAGGTGAGCGCCACGCCCGGCGCAAGATCAAGAAGCCGCCGGCGCCCCCTTGGTAAAAGCAGATGCGCCAGGAACAGGCTGATCGCCATCAAAGTCGCAGCGACGCCGAGACGCGCGAAAGTCACGAAGAATTGCAGCGGCGCGAGCTCGGGAACGTATTCCAGCGTCTTGTCCCATATGAAAGGTCCGAGCACGACCAGAAAAGCCAGAGCGAGCAGGCCGATCGCCGCCACGATCACAAAGGCGATCGACTCGAGGCGCAACAGCCACCATGGCCTCGTCTCCTCGCAGCCATAGGCGCGGTTGAGGCCAACTCTCGCGGCTTCAATCCCGCCTGACGCGAAATAGAGCGCAAGAGCGGCGCCGATCGTGAGCAGTCCGCCGCGCGGCGCCGTCAGGACATTCTGGACCTCACCGGAGATCGGCCCGGCGACCGCCGGCGGCCATACGGCGAAGAGCAATTTGGCCGCCTCTTCGGCGAGATCCTGAGTGCCGAAGAAGCCGGCCAGGGCCGTAACGAAAATCAAGAAGGGAAAGAGCGACGTCAGGATGGACAGGCCGATATAGCTGGCGATCGCCCAGCCGTCCTGAGCGAGAAACCGCCAATAAGCATCAAGGAATACAACGAAGACCTTGCGCATCGCCCTATTCGCCAAGCGGGAAAGGCGATTGTCGGCCTCCCGGCCGCTCTTGTTCGCTGATCAAGCATTGGTGTCAATGCGGTGACTGCCGCCCAGACTTGTCCTGCGTTTTCCTCAACGCTTGTCCGGGGAATGGTTCGACAGCGGCGTTTTCAACACTTCGCATGAGCGAATCGTGACGCCTTTCCGACATCCCCGCCTTTCGTAGCGAGAACATCGGAAAGAACGATACCTCTTCTAGATTTAAAAGCCGCGCTCCGCCAATGCTCCCGCCGCCGTCACTTTTGCCCGCTCGTCATGGAGAACATCGCGCCCTGCGGATCCACGCACTGAACGACCCAACTGTCGCCCGGCACTTGCATCGGTCCGTTGATGACTTGTCCGCCCGCCGCCTTGGCGCGTTCCGCAGCTTTGCCGATGGAATCGACAGTGAAATAATAACCCCAGACCGCATGCGGAACAGATGACGGCTTCGTCATCATGCCGCCAACGGGCGCGCCATGCCAGGCGAAGAGTTGATAGACGCCCATCGG
>JASLHV010000085.1 GCA_030153205.1 Roseiarcus sp.
GCGCGCCGGTCAAAACGGTCGCGACGAATTGACTTTCTGGGCCGGCCGTCTGCCGCATGACGCCTGGCCATTCCCGCTGATCGAGTTCTATCTTGGCGCCCGGTCATTGCCCCTCGTACTATCCGCGGCGACGACGAACGATCAGCGCTGTGAAGCGGAGTTCTATACCGGCGAATGGCTTTTGCTTCAGAAGCTCGATACGCCGGGCGTGGCCGCGCTGAGCCGAGCCGCCGAGATCTGTCCCGTGAGCTTCATCGAACGCAACGGCGCGATCGCCGAACTGCGTCGCGTCGGGCCGGAATCTCCGACGGATAGCGGCAAGGCCTGGCGGCTTCCTGCGCCGACCAACCTCGAGGTTAAAAAGATCGATAAAGACACGGTTGCGACGGCGCCCGATGCGAGTGGCGCTCCGATCGTTCTGCCCGACAACGCCAACGGCGTCGCTGACAAGCCGTAAGCTTCCTGGTCAGGCGCCGCCAAATAATTTGTCGAGGAAGGTTCTGTCTTTGCGGGGAGCCTGCCCGGCGCGCGGAGTCGAATCGCCGACATTGGGGATCGGCGCCGGCGGCAAGAGGACGTTGCTTCGTACCGGAATGGTCGCGCCGGGGGTCGATGGGGTCTGAGCGGCGCGATTGATGACCATCGGCTGCCCAGGCGCAGAATCCGGGACCGGCGTTGGCGGCGCGAGCGTCGCCGGCGCGGAGGCAATATCCGCAGGCGGGACAGGCGGCGAGGTCACGTCCGGCGCGTTTTCCGGCTTCCATACGCCGGAGGGCAGGCCGGCCGGCGTGACGCCTTGCAAAGCCGCCTTCATGAAGCGGCTCCAGATCTCCGTTGGCAAGTTGCCGCCCGAGGTTTTCTTCGTCGGCGAGCCGTCGTCATTGCCGAGCCAGACGCCGGCGACGAGATAGCTCGTGTAGCCGACGAACCAGGCGTCGCGCCATTCCTGGCTGGTTCCGGTCTTGCCCGCGGCCTGCCAGCCCGGCAGTTCGGCCTTATGGGCCGTACCGGTGAGGAGAGTCTCCTCCATCATCGTATTCATCATCGAGACATATTGCGGTTCGATCACGCGGCCGAAACTGGCGTTTTTGCGGGTATAGAGCAGCTTGCCGTTGGCGGTGCGTACTTTGGCGATGACATGGGCCTGTACGCCGATGCCGCCATTGGCGAAGGCGGCATAGGCCGTGGCCAGTTCCAAAGGCGTGACTTCCGACGTGCCGAGCGCAATGGAGGCGTTCGGTTCGAGGTCCGAGGCGATGCCGAGCCGATGCGCGGTTTTGACCACGGTCTTCGGCCCGACTTCAAGGCCGAGCCGCACGGCAACTGTATTCAATGAAAGCGACAAAGCCTTGGTCAGCGTGACCGGTCCGAAATATTCGCGCGAGTAATTCTCGGGGCTCCACCCTTTGACGGTGATCGGCGCGTCATCTCGGACCGTATCCGGCGTCAGGCCTTTTTCGAGCGCGCTCAAATAGACGAAAGGCTTGAAAGCGGAGCCAGGCTGGCGCTTGGCGGAAGTCGCGCGGTTGAACTGGCTGTCCGCATAATTGCGGCCGCCGACCAAAGCTTTGACGCCGCCATTCGGGTCGAGCGCGACCAGCGCGCCCTGGCTTACGCCCATTTTGTCGCCCTTGGCGTTCAGCTCTTCGGTCAAGGCGCGCTCGCCCGCCGCCTGCATATGTTCGTCCAGCGTCGTGGTGACGACGATGTCTTCGTCGATGGCGCCGACCGTGTCGTCGAGCTGGTCCATGACATAATCGGCGGCGTAGTTGAGCGAGCCGGCGCCTTTCTCCTTGACGACTTCGGCAGGCTTGGCCAGCGCGAGCTTGGCCATCGCCTCGGTGATATGGCCCTGCTCGGCCATGGCCGTGATGACCTGCGCGGCCCGCGCGTTGGCGGCTTCGAGATTATGGTTCGGCGCGAGCTTGGTCGGCGACTTCATCAAGCCCGCCAGAACCGCCGCCTCGGAAAGCGTCACGAATTTGGCGCTCTTGCCGAAATATTTCTGGGCCGCCGCTTCGACGCCATAGGCGCCCGAGCCGAAGTAGACCCGGTTGAGGTACAATTCGAGAATCTGATCCTTGGAATATTTGCGTTCCAGCCAGAGCGCGAGAATCGCTTCCTGGATTTTGCGCGAGAGCGTGCGCTCCTGGGTCAGGAACAGGTTCTTGGCGAGCTGTTGGGTGAGCGTTGAGCCGCCTTCGGTGCCGCCGCGATGGAGAATGTCGCGCGAAAGCGCGCGCAGGATGCCGATCGGATCGATTCCGAGATGCGAATAGAAGCGCCGGTCCTCAATGGCGATGAAGGCCTTGGGCAGATAGGGCGGCAATTCGCTTAAATGAACCGCTGCCCCGCCGGTATCGCCGCGATTGGCGAGGAGGGCGCCGTCGTCAGCAAGAATGGCGATATTGGGCGGCCGCTTCGGCACCGCCAGTTGGTCGATCGGCGGCAATTGACTGGCGTAATAGGCGAAGAGGCCAGCGACGCCGATGACGCCCCAAACGCCGAGCACGAAGCACCAATAGACGAGACGTCCAAAGGCCGAGCGCCCCTCGCCGCGCCGCCTTGATCGCCGGGCGCCGTTTTTGCGCGATGGGCTTTTAGCGCGTGAACGCGAGGGCCGGTCGTCCGGGTCGGCGCGCAAATCGTCGCCGCGCCGGCGCGACGAACTTTCGAGCCTCGGTTCGATCCGCTCGCGATTTCGCCTGCGCCCGAGGCCGAACATGCTCGAAATCTAACCCCTTAGGCCTGACGGGCCGTCGCCTCGTCGCAATGGTGCGGAGACGGGTCGCGCGGCGCTTGCCGACTGATCGCCTTCAAGGCTAAAGGCGGCGATTTAAGGGCCGGTTAAGTCACAGGGGCTCGGCGCAGAAAACGCTTGGAAAAGCCCATGGCTCGCCCTTGCGTTGACGCGCCCCGCTTGCCAGAGTCGCCGACCGTCGGAATGACGTCCGGCGGCGTTCGAGTCATGAGGAATAGAGACGCTGCGATGAAGGCGACGTTGGAGCGGACAGCCCTGCTCAAGGCTCTGGGGCACGTGCATCGCATCGTCGAGCGCCGAAACACGATTCCGATCCTGTCGAACGTGCTGATCGATGCGCGCGAACGCCAGCTTACCCTGAAGGCGACGGATCTCGACCTCGAGGCCACGGAATCTGCGCCCGCCGATGTCGCGCAGGAGGGCGCCACGACCATCGCCGCCCATGTCCTTTACGACATCGTGCGCAAGCTGCCGGAAGGCGCGCAGGTCTCGCTCGAAATGACCGGCGAGACCGGACAATTGCTGCTGCGTTCAGGCCGCTCGCGCTTTCATTTGCAATCGCTGCCGGCTTCGGACTTTCCGGACCTGACGACCGGCGAGCTCAGCCACACTTTCACCCTCGGCGCCGCCGATCTCAAGAAGCTCATCGACAATACGCAATTCGCGATTTCGACCGAGGAGACGCGCTATTATCTCAACGGCATTTTCGTACATACGGTCGATGTCTCCGGCGTGACCATGCTGCGCGCGGTTGCGACCGACGGACATCGTCTCGCCCGCGTCGAAATGCCGGCGCCGCAGGGCTCAGCCGGGATGCCGGGCGTCATCGTGCCGCGCAAGGCGGTGAACGAGATCCAAAAGCTGATCGAGGACATCGACGCGGAAGTTTCGGTCGAATTGTCGACGGCTAAAGCGCGCTTCAAATTCGGCGACACGGTGCTGACGACCAAGCTGATCGACGGCACGTTCCCCGATTACGCCCGCGTCATTCCCGCCAATAACGACAAGCGCCTGGTCGTCGATAAGGCGCCTTTCCAGGCGGCGGTCGATCGCGTCTCGACAATCTCCTCGGAACGCGGCCGCGCCATCAAACTGTCGATCGCCGACAATAAGATGACGCTGTCGGTGAACAATCCGGACTCAGGTTCGGCCAGCGAAGAGATCGAAGTCGATTATGATTCAACGCCGATCGAGATCGGCTTCAATGCGCGCTATCTCCTCGACATTGCGCAGCAACTCGCCAGCGACACGGCTTTGGTGAAACTCGCCGATCCCGGCTCGCCGACGATCATCCAGGATCGCGACGGCGCGGCGGCTTTGTACGTGCTGATGCCATTGCGGGTGTGAGATCTCTTCCGTCGTAGGCGGAGCGCCGAGACAACACTCTTGCGCAACGCGCCTTGTCGCGCCAAAAGCGCGGCCATGCTGCATATCAGCGAACTCACCTATCGCCTTGGCGCGCGGGTTCTCATTGACAAGGCGAGCGTCGCGCTGCCGACCGGCGCGCGCGTCGGGCTGGTCGGGCGCAATGGCGCGGGCAAGACGACGCTTTTTCGCCTGATCGCCGGCGAAATCGCGCCCGAGACCGGCGTCATAAGTCTGCCGAAACGCGCGCGGCTCGGCCGTGTCGAGCAAGAAGCGCCGGCGGGCGCGCAAAGCCTGATCTCCTTTGTGCTCGAAGCCGACACGGAGCGCGCGAGCCTCCTGGCCGAGGCGGAGACCGCCAAGGACCCGGTTCGCATCGCCGAAATCCAGACCCGGCTCGCCGATATCGACGCCCATGCCGCGCCGGCCCGGGCCGCGACGATCCTTGCCGGCCTTGGCTTCGACCAGGCGGCGCAGCAGCGCGCCCTGTCAGAATTCTCGGGCGGCTGGCGCATGCGCGTCGCTCTCGCGGCCGTCCTCTTCTCTGCGCCGGATCTGCTGCTGCTCGACGAGCCGACCAATTATCTCGACCTCGAAGGCGCGCTCTGGCTGGTCGACTACCTCGCGCATTGCCCGGCGACGATCATCGTGATCAGCCATGATCGCGATCTGCTCGACGAAGTCGCCAATCACATCCTGCATCTCGACCGCGGCAAGCTCACTCTATGGAGCGGCGGTTACACCCAATTCGAACGCCAGCGCCGCGAGCAGCAAATCCTGCAAGAAAAGGCGGTGAAGAAGCAGGAGGAAAAACGCGCGCATCTGCAATCCTTTGTCGATCGCTTTCGCGCCAAGGCCAGCAAGGCCAAGCAGGCCCAGGCGCGTATCAAGATGCTCGCCAGGCTCGCGCCGATCGCGGTGCTCAATGACGAAGAGGTGCTGCCCTTTCGTCTTCCCTCGCCGGCCAAACCGCTTTCGCCGCCGATCATTACGATGGAGCGCGCCAGTGTCGGCTATGGCGAAAGGGTCGTCCTGTCACGGCTTGATCTGACCTTATCGAACGACGATCGCGTCGGATTGCTCGGCCAGAACGGCAACGGCAAATCGACTTTCGCCAAATTGCTGGCCGGCCGCCTTGCTCCGATGTCCGGCGTCGTCAAACGCGCCAACAAGCTCGATGTCGGCTTCTTCGCGCAGCATCAGATCGACGAACTCGCGCCGAACGGCACGCCGTATAGCCATGTCGCTGAGCGCATGCGCGATGCGCCCGAGGCGAAGGTACGAGCGCGGGCGGCGCAAATGGGCTTTTCCGGCGCCAAGGCGGATACGGTCGTGAGCCTGTTGTCGGGCGGCGAGAAGGCGCGCCTGCTGATGGGCCTTGCGACATTCGACGGGCCGCAGCTCATCATCCTGGACGAGCCGACCAACCATCTCGATATCGACAGCCGTGCTGAATTGGTCGAAGCGATCAACAATTATGAGGGCGCCTGTATTCTAGTGTCGCATGATCGACGGTTGCTCGAGGCCTGTGTCGACCGGCTTTGGCTCGTCGCCGATGGCGCGGTAAAGCCTTTCGACGGCGATCTCGATGATTACCGTCGGCTGGTCCTCAGCAGAGCGGGGACGGAGGACGCGGAAAAACGGGATGTCGAAACACCGGCGAGCCGCGTCGACGAACGCCGCGAAGCCGCCAAGACGCGCCGCGATCTTGCGCCTTTGCGCAAGGACATCGCCGCCGCGGAAGAAAAGATGCGCCGCTTCTCGGATTTGATCGCCCGCGTCGATGAAGCGCTGGCCAAGCCGGACGCCTTCGCGAGAGACGTTGCAAAGGCGGCGGAGCTGGCGCGCCAAAGGAGCGAGCTGGAGAGGGCGCTGATGGCGGCTGAGGAACTGTGGCTGATGCTGTCGAGCGAGGTGGAGGCGATCGGGTAGGGTATCCCAAAAACAACGAATTATCGTTGTTTCCGAGTATCTTAAGCATCAGCGAGATGAACCTATCGGCGGTGCGCTTCGATATTTGCCGGCCTGTCGCACGCTGGACAAAGGCGTCCAAGCAAGCTATGGGTAGAATTGTAGATAGACTAAGGTAGAAATGTCCCTCAACATCAAAAATCCAGAGACTTATGCTCTGGCCGCGCGCGTCGCATCGCTTACGGGCGAGACCATGACGGAAGCTGTAACGACCTCGCTCCGGGAGCGGCTCGCTCACTTAGAACAGCCAGACGCCGAAGCTGAGG
>JASLHV010000105.1 GCA_030153205.1 Roseiarcus sp.
TTGTCGACGCCACGCTCAAGTATTCGGCGGAGGATCAAAGTGCCGTCGCCGGCGACTCCTCCGCCCGGATTGTCCCAAACATCGGCGATAACGACCGGTTTGCCCGTCTTCTTGGCGGACAACGCAAGCGCCGCATCGAGACCCGCGTCAATGCCGAGCATCGGCATGGAAGTGTGGCCGCGCAAGCCGAATATCTCCATCCCGAGTTTCTGAGCGAGTGAAGCCGCCTTGCCGGCCTCGCCATCCGCGATGACCAGGACTTGCGTTCCAAGTTCCGGGACGTCAGCCGCCATAAAACCATGAATGAGAGAAACTGAAAGTACGCCGTCTTGTCCCTGCATCGCGCGAATGCGGTCGACAAAACCGCGCATCGGCTCCCGGCTTGTCGGAAAGACGTCGATCATCCGGCAGTCGAAGGCGGCCATGACTGGCTGGATTTCGCCGCGCAAGGTCCGCAGCGCCAAATCCACGACATGTTCGGCGCGCTCGACGAAGTCCGTATGCGGAAACTCGAGAAATGCGGCGAGAATATTCGCATTGGCGACGCGCTTCTTGGTCAGGTGGCTATGCGGATCGAGCTCCGAAGCGATCAGCACCTCGGGCCCGACAATGGCGCGGATGCGCTCGAGCAGGTCGCCTTCGCAATCGTCATAACCTTGCGCCACCATGGCGCCGTGCAGCCCAAGGATCACAGCGTCGACGGGCAGGGCCGCGCGAAGTTGCTCGAGGATTTCGTCGCGCAATTCCTCGTAGGCCCGCCGCTGCAAAAGCCCTCCCGGCTCGGCCCAGGCGGCTGTGCCTTCGATCAGCGTAAAACCCTCTTCGCGGGCGCGGCGGCGCAGGACCACGATCGGCGCCGAGCATAAAGTCGGCGTCGGCGGATGCTGGCCCGGACCGGCATAGAAGGCCATTTCGAAACTCGCCCGATCAGTCGGGACCGGAGAGAATGTGTTGGTCTCTGTTGCGAGGGAAGCGGTGAAGATACGCATGTCGTCCCGAATCTTGCGCCCTGTCATAGGGGCTTGTAGGCGACGGCTTCGATCTCGATCCTGATCTCGATCATCAGTCGCGCCTCCAGCGTCGTTCGGGCTGGAGGCTCTTTCGAGAAGTAGGTTGCGTAAGTCTTGTTGAACAAAGCGAAGTCGCGCGCGTCCGTTAAGATGACCGTCGTCTTGACGACGTCGGAGAGGTCAGCGCCCGCAAGACGCAATGCGGCGCGAATGTTCTCCATGACTTGACGAGTCTGCGCCTCGATGCCCCCTTTGACGACCGCGCCATCGGCGTCGACCGGGACCTGGCCTGAAACATAGATAAAATCGCCGGCTCTTACCGCCGGCGAGAGCGGGACGTGCGATGTTCCGAAATGCTGTTTGATCATTGTTCTTTTCCGATCACTTGACCGCGCCGAGCGCGAGCCCACGCACGAGATAGCGCTGCAGCCACGCAAAGATGACGGCGACGGGCGCCGACGCCACAAAGGCTGCGGCCATCACATAGTGCCAGTCCACTGTGTATCGCCCCGCCACCAGAGAAAAGACGCGAAGCGGCAAGGTGTAATTGTCTTCCCGTCGCAGCATCGTCAGAGCGATGACGAATTCGTTCCACGCATTGATGAAAGTGAAGATCGCCGTAACGACCATAGCCGGCGTGGCGAGCGGTAAGAATACGGATATTAGGGTTCGCACGCGTCCCGCGCCCTCCAGCCAAGCCGCTTCCTCGAGGTCGCGTGGAATCGTCGCGAAGTAGCTTTGCAACATCCAGACGCAGAAGGCGATATTGAAGGCGATGTAGATCACCGTCAGTGCGCTGAGATTGTCGATCGCGCCAAGACCAACAACAAGACGAAAGAGACCGATCACGAGAACGATCGGCGACAGCATCTGCGAGACCAACAGAAATTGGCTGAAAGCGTCGCGCCCGACAAAGCGAAACCGACTGAGCGCATAAGCGGCTGGGATCGAGATCACGATGGCGCCAAGCGTTGTGAGCCCAGCGACGTAAAGCGAATTGAGCAACGCGGGCGCGAAGCCGGATGTCTCCCACATATCAGGAAAGTTTCGCCAGCGCCATTCGCTCGGCCACCAGGTTGGATCATGAACTTCGGTCGGCGATTTCAAAGCCGTTATCAGCATGACCGCATAAGGGAAGAGGATTGCGACAACGATCGGCGAGAGCAAAAGCCAGAAGAGGAGGGAGCGCAGGAGCTTTCGACGTCTCATGCCGCCTGCTCCTCGCGCATCGCAAGCCGCACATAGACCATCGTGAAGACGAGAAGAATTGCGAACATGATCAGCGAGACCGCCGCCGCGTCGCCGAGCCGGCCCAGGCGGAAGCCAAGTTTGTACAAATAAGTTACGAGAATGTCGGTCGAATTCGCCGGGCCGCCTTGCGTCGTCGCCCAGATGATCGGGAAAGAATTGAACACATAGATCGTATTGAGCACGAAGGCGATATTGATGAAGGGGCGAAGCAGCGGCAGCGTAATCAGGCGAAACTGATCCCAACTTCCAGCGCCCTCGATCGCCGCGGCGTCATAAAGATCGTCCGGCACCGAAGAAAGGCCGCCAAGGAAGATCGTCACCGTGAACGGAATCGAGACCAGAACGCCAATCAGAATTTGCATCGGAAAGGCGGTCGCGGCTTGCGCCAGCCACTGGATATTTTGATCCATGAGGCCAAGATCGCGCAGCGCCGAGTTGAGCATGCCGCTCTCGCCATTCAGCGCCCAGCGCCAGATGACCGCCGTCATTGTCAGTGAGACCGCCCAGGGCAACATGATGAGAATGCGCGCCAGGCCTCGACCGTAAAAGTCTTCGTTCAGAATCAGCGCAATCGGCGTCGAGATAACGAGCGTCCCAAGCACGACGCCGACGGTCCAGATCAAAGTACGCCAGAGCGCATTCAGAAAATCAGGATCGCGAAAAAGCGACTGGAAATTAGCAAGGCCGACAAAATCGCGCAGCATGCCAAAACGATTGACGTCATGCGTCGCTAAAGAAACGATTTCCTTCAAAGGCCATAGCACGATGGCCGCCGCAAGCAGAAAGCTCGGCAGGATGAGAAAATATGGCGTAAACGAACGGCTCATTGCGCTTAAAGTATGGGGAGCAGATTGAACAAGCGCCGCCTTTCAATCGCGGCGCTGTCCCTCCTCCGCTTGCGGAAGAGGGGTTCGTTCGGGGGAAAGTGGCTGGCCGCTGGCGCTACTTCTTAGCCAGCGTCTCGTTGATCTTGGCCGCGGCTTCTTTCAGCGTCGGTTCGATCTCGCCCTGCCCGAGATAGATTTTTTGAATGGCGTTCGAGGCCGTCTGAGCGATGTCCTCCCAGCCGGGGATGACGGGCGCAAAGCGCGCCTTGGGAAGAACCGAAGCGAAGACCTTCAGGTCGCGGTCATCCGCGAACATCGGATTCTTGGACTCTTCCGCATTGACCGGCAGGAAGCCTTCGACCTTGTCGAACTTGGTGCGCTGGTCCGTCGTGAAGATGAAGTCGAGGAACTTCCAGGCTTCGTCCTTCACCTTGGAATTTGCGAAGAGCACGATCGAGTCGGTCACGCCATACGTGCCCTGATCGCCAGTCGGTCCCGCCGGGATCGGCGCGACGCCATAGTTGAGATTCGGCGCTTCTTTTTTGATCTGACCAGAAAGGAAGGGCGCTGTGATCACCGTGGCGACCTTGCCTTGTTTGAAAAGGTTCTGCACGTCTTCGCGATTGTAGGATGTGACGCCAGGCTCCGTCAGGCCGCCGTCGATAAAGCTCTTATAAAGCTTGGCGGCGTCGATCGCCGCATTGCTGTCGAGGCCGGATTTGCCGTCCTTGACGATCTCGCCGCCGTAGGACCACATGGCGTAATAGAAATAGACGTCGGTCTCGATTTCCTTGCCCTGCATGCCGAAGGGGAAAACCCCACCGCCGCTCGCCTTGATTTTCTCCGCCGCCGTCTTGAAATCGGCCCAGGTCGCTGGAGCGGAATCGTAACCCGCCTTTTTGAAGACGTCCTTATTGTAGTACATGGCGCGCGCAGAGGCCGCGATCGGCAGGCCGTAGACTTTGCCGCTCATGATCGACGGCGTCAGAAAGGTCGGAATGAAACGCGCCTTGAAATCCGGAGTCACATAATTGTCGAGCGGCGCGACGACGCCCTGGCTGACATAATCGAGCAGCCAGCGCGTGCCGATAATGGAAAGATCGGCATTGGCGCCGGCGGCGATATCGGTCGTCAGCTTCTGTTGCAAATTGTCCCAAGGTACGACTTCGATTTGAATCTTGGTGCCGGGATTCGCCGCTTCGAACGCTTTCGCCGCCTCATCGAAATAGGGGCCGGTGCCTTTGGAATATTCAGCGATGGTCACTCGTACCGTGCCGGCCTCCGCGGCCGTTGCAAGCGCCAAGAGGCTTGCGCCCGCGACAACGAGGGCCTTTGAAAAAGTATTCATCTCATCGCTCTCCCTTTGAAAAATACTATTGCGCCCAGGCGCCCTTCGCGCGCCGCCTTCTCCCCACGGCGGCCCTACCACTCTTCAATGTAATTTAGTTTCGCGCAAGTGTAATTTTTGCGGCATATTGCTGATAATTTATGTTGCTTTTTTTCATGGCGCTGGTTTTGTAGGCAGGCCGAAGCGGTACGGACGAGGGCGAGAAGAAACGGCGATGGCGGCGGAAACGACGATGCTTCCCTTCCGGCTGGATGGACGGCGCGTTCTGATCACCGGCGCTGGCGGTGGCATTGGCCGCGCCCTGGTTCATCAATTTCGGGCGGCCGGCGCGACGATTTTCGGCGCGGATCGCGATGCGGATCTGCTGGAAGGGCTTGATTTGAAAGATCGGCTCGTTTTCGATCTGACCGACGGCGAGGCTTCGGCCGCCGCGCTCGCGCGCCTCGAGGCCGCCGACGCCGCGCCGGACATCCTCATCAGCAATGCCGGATTTACCCGCGCCGAACTCATGGGCGACGTCGACCGCGCCTCATGGGAGCGAGAGATCGCGATCAATCTGACCGGCTCTTACAATATTGCATCGCCCATCGTCGAGAGCATGGCGCGCCGCAAGGGCGGCGCGATCGTTTTCATCGCCACTGTCAACGCTCTCGGCCATTACGGAAATCCAGCTTACGCCGCGGCGAAAGCCGGTCTCATCGCTTACGCCAAATCCATCGCCGTCGAGCGCGGCGGGGCGGGCGTTCGGGCGAACGTCGTCTGCCCCGGCTCCGTGCGAACGCCGGCGTGGGATCATCGTCTCGAGAAAACGCCGGACATTCTCGATCGGGTCCTGCCGCATTATCCACTCGGCCGGCTGGTGACGCCTCAGGAAGTCGCAAACGCCGCGCTGTTCCTCGCCTCTGACGCCGCCTCCGGCGTCACCGGCGCGGTTCTAACGGTCGATGCGGGCCTCACCGCCGGCAATCTTCGCTTCATCAACGACGTACTTGGCCGAGGGTGACATGGCTTCGCTCAGCATCAAGCAATTAGTCAAAGCCTACGGCCCCGCTCGTGTGCTGCATGGCGTTGATCTCGACGTCGCCGACGGCGAATTCGTCGTTCTCGTCGGTCCTTCCGGCTGCGGCAAATCCACGCTTTTGCGGATGATCGCCGGCCTGGACGATATTTCATCCGGCGAGATGTGGATCGGCGGCCGGAAGGCCAATGCATTGCCGCCGCAGAACCGCAATATCGCGATGGTGTTCCAAAGCTACGCGCTATTTCCCCATATGAACGTCGGCGGCAATGTCGGCTTCGGTCCGCGCATCCGGCGCGAGCCTCGCGATGGCATCGCCAGGAAAGTCGCGAAGGCGGCGCGGACGCTCAATCTTTCCGACTATCTCGACCGTTTTCCGCGTCAGCTCTCGGGTGGCCAACGCCAGCGCGTCGCCATGGGCCGGGCGATCGTGCGGGAGCCCGATCTTTTTCTCTTCGATGAACCGCTTTCCAATCTCGACGCAAAATTGCGCGTCCAGATGCGCACCGAGATCAAGGCGCTGCATCAGGCGGTGAACACGACAGTGGTCTATGTCACCCACGATCAGATCGAGGCGATGACCATGGCCGATCGGATCGTGGTGATGAATGCCGGCCGCATCGAACAAATTGGCGCGCCGCTCGAACTTTACGACCGGCCCGGCAATCGTTTCGTCGCAGGCTTTCTCGGCTCGCCCGCGATGACCTTCATCCCAGGGGTCATCGAACGCGGCGACGGGCCGCCGCGCTTGCGTACAAAAGCTGGCCTCGCCTTGCCGATTGGCGAAACCTCCGCAGCCTCCGGTCAGGCCGTCGAGATTGGCTTCCGGCCGGAACATTATCGCCTTTGCGACAAGGATGAAGGCTTCCCCTTCAAAGCGCTGGTGATCGAACCTACCGGCGCCGAAACGCTTATTTTCGGTACGATCGGCGATGCCGAAGCGCGCTGCGTATTCCGCGAAAGGATCGCTGCGGCGCCCGGTGAGATTTTGCGTCTCAGCGTCGATCCCGCGAATATTCATGTCTTCGATGCTGCGACTGGCGTTCGACTGTGATCGCGAATCTCGCGCGCCCATCGATCGATATCGTCGCGCGCTTGCGCGAAATCGCAGCGTCCGGCAGCCGATCGGATCAGCGTCTGGCCGCCGAAATCCTGGCTGACCCAGATTTTGCGACTCACGCGGCGATCGATCGCATGGCGGAGCGCGCGGAAGTCAGCGAGCCGACCGTGACGCGCTTTTGTCGCGCGCTCGGTTGTTCCGGTTTGCGCGACTTCAAGGTTCGCCTCGCCCAGGCGATCGTCGTCACGGGCCGCTATATCAAACCGGCGGGACGCGGCGGCGTCGCTCCGCAACTCATTGCCGCCGGCGCGCATGGCGCGATCGAGGCGGTCTGCAATACGATCGACGCCGCCGACTTGGCGCGAGCGGCCGACCTTATCGTCGGCGCGCGTATGGTGCGCGCCTATGGCTCGGGCGGCGCCTCGTCTCTGGCCGCCGTCGAACTCGAAAATCGGCTGTTCCGTTTGGGCATACTCGCTTCGTCGCATATCGACGGCGAGGTTCAGCAAATGACGGCCGCGGCCGCTGAAAAGGGAATGGTGGTGATCGCCTATTCCGTGTCCGGCGAAGTCCGTTCCATCATCGATGCCGTGAGCACCGCGCAACTCTATGGCGCGACGGCGATCGCTTTCACCGCGCCTGGCTCGCCGCTCGCCGCCGTCGCTTCTTTGGTTTTTCCGTTCCGCGTCGATGAAGGTATGGATATTTTCCGACCATCGCCCGCGCGTTACGCCTTGCTTGCCCTCACCGACATGCTGGCTATGAGCGTCGCCGAACGCGTCGGCGCGCCGGCCGTCGAGCGGATGCGGCGTATCAAGCACCATCAAGCCCTCAGCAAACGCGACGCCGAACGGCTGCCGCTTGGAGACTGATCGATGAACTATGACACCCTCGAAACGCCCTGCGTTTTGATCGACCTCGATCGGGTCGAGGCCAATCTAAAGCGCGCGCAGAATTTCGCTGACCACCACAAGGTGAAGCTTCGTCCGCACATCAAGACGCACAAAATACCGCGTTTCGCACTGCGCCAGATCGAACTCGGCGCCGTCGGCATCACCTGCCAGAAGCTCGGCGAGGCTGAAATCATGGCGGACGCCGGCGTTAAAGAAATTTTCCTTCCCTACAATATTCTCGGTGAGCGTAAGCTCGCCCGTCTTCGTGCTCTGGCCGACCGCGTCAATATCTCCGTGACGGCCGATAGCGAAACCACGATCGCCGGCCTGTCGCGCGCCTTCGCCGGCGCCTCCAAGCCGTTGCCTGTACTTGTCGAATGCGACACCGGCATGGGCCGCTGTGGCGTGCAGACGCCTGAAGAGGCGCTCGCTTTGGCGCGCGTCATCGACAAAGCGCCCGGCCTCGTCTTCGGCGGCTTGATGACCTATCCGGCGGCCGGCAAGGTCGAGCAAAACGCCGCATGGCTCGCGGCCGCCGTCGATGTCCTGAAACGAGCGGGCTTGCCGCCCTCCATCGTGTCGAATGGCGGTACGCCGGATATGACCCGCGCCGGCGAAGTTCCCGCGGCGACTGAACATCGCCCGGGCACCTATATCTACCTCGATCGTTACCAGGTCGCGAAAGGGGCGGGGGGCCTGAGCGATTGCGCTTTGACCGTCTTGGCGACGGTGGTGAGCCGTCCGACCGAAGATCGCGCCGTCATCGACGCCGGATCCAAGGCGCTGACCAGCGACACGCTCGGTCTCGAAGGCTTCGGGCTTGTGGTCGATTATCCTGAAGCAATCATTCGTTCGCTGAGCGAGGAGCATGGCGTCATCGATCTTTCCGCTTGCGCCCGAAAACCCGCGATCGGCGAGCAGGTACGGATCGTTCCGAACCACGCCTGCGTCGTCTCTAACCTGTTCGACGAAGTAACCCTGGTGTCGGGTCAAAAGGTCGTCGAGACAATTCCCGTCAGCGCGCGCGGGCGCGTCGATTGATGGGCGCGGGGACCAATCCATTTGCGAACGATCCCGATCGCAGAGCGATCTGGACGATGCTGGTCGAACGCGACATCGATGCTTTCCTTGGCTGCGATTGGGCGATGGTCGAGGACGATTTCATCGGCGAGAGTTTTTTCGCCTTGCATGCGCATTTCAAGCCAAAGCCCGACGACTGGACGATGGCTTTCCCCATGCTTTCCCTCTATCGCGGCGAATGGTTGCGGCAGGCCAGGGAAACAGCGGCCGTCGTTTATGCGGAGCCGCTTCGCGCGGCGATTTTCCGAGCGACCGATCTCAGCGTGATCGATATCGCCGGCGAGCGCGCGATCGCGCGCAAGAAATTTAACGGAACGATCGCGCGCGCCGACGGCGGCGTCGAGACGCTCGACTGGCAAACGCTGTACTTCTGCGCTCGTCGCGCGGGCGCCTGGAGGATCGCCAGCTTTGTCGGCTATTTGCCGCGGCTGCTCGGCGCGTAGGCGGCGCGCCCTTAAGAACGAGCCCAACGCATCGTTGCCTCGTGATAGCTCTCGAGCACCCGATCAACGGCGGCGAGGAGCATAGTTCGAGGGTCCTGACCTTTGCTGAGGAGATCCGCGTCGAGCTGCGGGAGGAACTGAGCGGCAAGCGGCGCCGGGATGTCGCGGTCCGAGAGCGACGTCATCAGGCGCTCCACAGCGGTTTCCGCCTCTCTGCGCGGCCAGTAGTAGCGTATCCGGTCGGAATAGGAGTAATGGCGCCAGATACGCTGTGTTTCGTCGGTTCCGGGATAATAGGGCCGCCACCAGCCCGGCTCTTCGAGCATGAGCTTTTCCATAGCCGACGCCAGCGCCCGCGTCGGGTAGGTCGCATGCATCTCAGAGGCGATGAGATCAAGTCCGTAAAGCGCTTCTCGCAGCGCAAAAGTCAAGGCGGGGCCGACTTTGAGGATACAAAATCCATCACGTACCAAATCGGCGAGTCGGTCCGTCGGTTGATAGTCCGTGGAATGGGCCTCGAATACAATCTTCTCCTGATCGAGAACACGCGCGAGCGGTTGAGCGCGCGCGGCGTCATAGGGAATGACGGTTTCGTGGCCGAATTCGACGCCCGGCTGCACCACGAGCGCGATGACGCGCTCGAACGCCGCGGATAGTCCTTGCGTCGCGAATGTCCTGCGAAAGATTTCGAGCGTGGAGCGGGCGCGTTCCGGGCTTGTCGGCTCGATATGATCGAGCGCATGACGTGCGCCACCTGGCGGAGGCACTTCAGTGCCGATCACATAAAGCAAGTCCGAGGCGCCCTTGGCCCGCGCGGCCGTCTCGGCGACCACGGCAAGACGCGCAACGCGCGCCGCGGTCGTCTCATCGTCCAGCGCTTCAGGCTCGCCAGCGCAGCCCATCGAGGGATCGATGTGAATCTTCGAAAAACCGGCTTCGACAAAAGCCGCGATCATCGCATCCGACTTTGCAAGGGCTGCTTCCGCAGGCAGCTTTCGCCATGGATTGGGGCCGAGATGGTCGCCGCCAAGTACGAGCCGGTCTCTGTCGAAACCGACTTTCCCCGCGATCGTCTCGACATGGTCGACGAAGGCGCGCGGTGTCATGCCGGTATACCCGCCTTCATGATTGACTTGGTTGCACGTCGCCTCGATCAAGACATGTTCGTTGGTTTTTATTCCGTGGCGAAGCGCAGCCTCGATGACGATGGGATGCGACGAACAAACGGAAGTGACGCCGATCTTTTCTCCCATGCGCCGTCGCGCCGCAAGCATCGCGACCGGGTTCTTCATTCGGGCGATCGGCGCTGGGCGATGAACGCGTCGAGTTCAGCAAAGCTCGACGCGCCTTCCATCGGTCCCTTGATTGTTACGGCGCGCGCGCCCGCGGCATTGGCGTAGGTAAGCGCGCGTTCGACCGGCATGCCGAGGCTGCGACATACCGTATAAGTGGCGCCGAAACAGTCGCCGGCGCCCGTCGGATCGATCTCCTCAACGGCGAAAGGCGCGCCGTCGTTGCGGCCTTCTCTGGTGATGATCGATGCGCCCGCGGCGCCGCGCTTCAGCGCAATCTCTTTGACGCCTTCCGCGATCAAACGCTTCGCCGCAACGTCCTCGTCGGAGGCTGACGCAAATATAAGAATTTCTTCGCCGGACGGCATGAAAAGATCGGTCGCGGAAAGAATCTGACGAAGCGTTCCGCTCAGTGTCGGGTCGCTCATCATTTCCTTGCGGATATTAGGGTCAAAGGAAACCGTACCTCCTGACGCTTTGACTCTCGCCACCGCAATCTCGACGAGCGATCGAACGGCGGGGATCGTCAGGGCCGAACCCATCACGTGAATTTGGCTCGCCGCGGCGATGAGCCGCTCGGCCTCCGGCGTCAGGGCAATCCGGCTATTGGCGCTGTGTCGTATGTTATAGACAAAGTCCCGCGACCCGTCGGCGCGATAGCGTACGAAAGCCGAACCCGTCGGGACGTCTGGTTGGATCGAAACCGCCGAGACGTCGACACCGTCTCTTGTAAGGCGATCGAGGTTGACTCGGCCGAAATCGTCGTCGCCGACGGCGCTGATAATGGCGCAACGCGCCCCGAGCCGGGCGGCCTGATCGATAAAAATAGCCGTCGCGCCGCTTGGAAATGGCCCGACGAGCGTTTGCGCCTCACGAAAGCCAACGCCAACGGTGGTGGCCATGATCTCGACGAGAATCTCGCCGATCGTCAGAAGCATTCCCGCCATCAACTCATCCAGTTTCCGCCGTCCACATTATAAGTCTGGGCGACGATATAGTCCGAGTCTTTGGACGCAAGGAAGACGGCGATGCCGCGGTAATCGTCTGGCGAGCCCATTCGCCCTGCCGGAACCGCCAGCCCGACCTGACGCTTCTTTTCGCCGACAGCGAGGTTCTCGTATTTGGCGAAGAGCGCATCGACCTGATCCCACATCGGCGTATCGACGACGCCCGGCGCTATTGCGTTGACGTTGACGCCATGCTTGATCAGAGCCAGTCCCGCTGATTGCGTCAGGCTGATCACCGCCGCCTTTGTCGCGCAATAGACGGCCACCAGAGCTTCGCCGCGACGGCCGGCCTGCGAGGCCATGTTGATGATCTTTCCGCCGCGGCCCTGGCGGACCATCTGCGCCGCCACGGTTTGAAGCGTGAAGAAAAGTCCTTTGACGTTGACGCCGAACTGCCGGTCAAAGCTTGCCTCGGTGACCTCGAGCAAAGGACCCATGTCGAAGATCGCTGCATTGTTGACGAGTATGTCGATCCCGCCGAATCGCGATACTGTTGTCGCGACGAGAGAATCGATCGAGGCGCGGTCGCGCACGTCGACTTTTACCGCCAGCGCCTTGCCGCCGAGTTCAGCCGCCAGCGCCTCGGCGGCGGCCATCTCGACATCCGCAATGACCACGCTTGCGCCTTCCTCGACATAGGCGCGCGCCATGGCTTCGCCAATGCCCCGCGCGCCGCCAGTGACGATGGCGACTTTGTCCTTGAGTTTCATGATAGGTTTTCCGACCTGGTCATCGTAAGTACGTTGCTTTAACAGATGAACCGGCGTCCGAACAGGGAGGAGGGAGGATCTGTCGGACGCCGGTCGTGAAGCGTCTACTTGATGTAGCCGCCTTTCTTCATCACGCTTAGCGTCGAGTCCTGCGACGCCTGCAGCGCTTGATCGACTGTCGTCTGCCCGGTCAACGCTGCCGATATGTTCTGCCCGACTGTCGTGCCGATTCCTTGAAATTCCGGAATGGCGACGAATTGTACGCCGGTATACGGAACCGGATCCTTGGTCGGATGGGTCGGATCAGCCGACAAGATCGCTTTCAACACGGCGTCAGCGAAAGGCGCGGCTTTTTTATAGTCGGGATTTTCATAAGTGGACTTCCGGGTGCCGGGTGGGGCAGCAACCCATCCATCGCTCTCACCGACAAGCTTTACATAGTCTTTCGAGGTCGCCCATTTGAGAAAGTCCTTGGCGACTTGCTCTTTCTTCGAGGAGGTCGGGATCCCGAGAGCCCAAGACCAGGCCCATCCGGCGCCGTTCGGCGTGACTTTGATCGGCGCGACGGTAAAGCCAATCTTATCGGCGACATGGCTCTGCTTGGGATCGAACACGCGGCCCGCTGCGGATGTCGCATCAAGCCACATGGCGCAGTGACCATCGGCGAAGAGCGCCTGGTTTTCGTTAAAGCCGTTCGAGACCGCGCCCGGAGGGCCATCCTTCTGCATCACGTCGACGTACCAGGAGATAGCGTCCTTCCACGGCTGGCTCGTCAGTTGCGGCTGCCATTTCATGTCGAACCAACGGCCGCCGAACGTATTCACCAGCGTGCCGAGGAAAGCCATGTTTTCGCCCCAGCCGGGCTTGCCGCGCAGGCAGATGCCATATTGCTGCTTGGCCTTGTCGGTAAGCTTGTCGGCGAATTCCTTGATCTGATCATAGTTCGGCTGGTCGGGCATCTTCAGTCCCGCCTGGTCGAAGAGATCCTTGCGATAGAGCGTGAACGAGCTTTCCGCGTAGAAGGGGACGGCGTAAAGCTTCCCGTTTGCCGACAAGCTGTTCTTCACCGGCTGGAATATGTCGGCATAGTCGTAATTTTCGCCGAGATCGTCGACCTCATCGAGCCAGCCCTGCTTGCCCCAGATCGGCGTCTCATAAGCGCCGATCGTGATGATATCGTACTGGCCTCCCTTGGTGGCGATATCGGTCGTCACCTTCTGGCGCAGAACATTTTCCTCCAGCACGACCCAGTTCAGCTTGTTGCCGGTCTTCTGCTCCCACTGAGAAGACAGTTTCTGCATGATGATCATGTCGGAGTTGTTGACGGTGGCGATCGTCAACGTTTCTGCGTGAGCTTGCGCGGCGCATAGGGCCGCGACGCTGACGGCGGCTGCAAATAGAGCCTTCATCCCAAATCTCCCGAGCGTTTCCATCGCGGGACAAATTGTTGCGCGCGCCCTGGGTCCCGCTCCGGGCTGGGAAAAAGTTGCACGCCGCCTTGGCTCAAGTCAATACGTGTGTAAATTATATTTTTATCATATGTAAAAGAATGAATTGGCGCTGGTTGCCGCCGCCCGGCGGGTTATTCTGTACAGATCAGCGGGGCGAAAAGCTTAGGGTGAGGCAGCCCATCCGGAGGAATGGTCGAGTGTCGGCAAGCAGCGAGAAAAGTCGGAGGCCCGTGGCGCGCAAGAGAATCAAGACAATGGAGGAATTCTCTGCGGCAAGCGGCATCTCGCGTCCGACCGTCTCGAAATATTTCAATGACGCGGCCAGCGTTCGCCCGGCGACGCGAGAGCGAATCGAAAAGGCGCTAACCGCGCTGAACTATCGGCCTAATCTCTTCGCCGTGAATTTCAATCGCAAGAATCCGAAGACGCTCGGCATGATCGTGCCCTCGCTTGTCGATCCTTTCATCGCCGCCCTCGTCGAGCGCGTCGAGTTGCGGGCGCTGCAAGACGGCTATTGGGCGATCGTTCTCAACTCGCATGGCCGGCGCTCGATGGAGGCGCGCGCCATTCAAACGCTCATGTCCTTGCGAGTCGCCGGCGCTATCGTCGCCCCGCTTGGCGTATCGTCCGAGCTCGCGCTCTTGAAAGAACTCGGCGGCTCTCTCCCTCTTGTACTCCTTGATTCCAGCGTCGAGATGCAAGCCTCCTTTGTCGGTACGGATAATTTCCAGAGCATCGCGTTGATGGTGGACTATTTGCTGAGAACCGGGGAGTCCCCGTGCTACTTCGACATGCCGAGCGTCAACCGGAATGCGACGGAGCGGCGGCAGGCTTACGTCAAAGCTATGGAGGCAGCCGGGGCGGAGCCTATCGTTATTCGACCGCCGAGCCAAAGTTGGGCGTTCGAGGCCGTTGGGCACGAACAGGCGACGCGCTATTTTTCCGCCAAAACGATGCCGAGCAAGTCCATTCTATGCGCGACGGATCGGACCGCCTTTGGCGTCATGGCGGCCGCAAGTCAGCTCGGTTTGCGAGTGTCGCGAAATCGGGACGGCGGCGACATACGCGTGTCGGGTCATGACGACCATCCGCTCAGCCGCTTCGCCAGCCCGTCCTTGACGACAGTGGCGCAAGATTATGATCGAATGGCCGATCTCGCGATGGATATACTCACCGCCCATATCGGTGGCGCGACGCCGACGGCGACGGAAACCAGGCATCTGCTGGAGGCGAAGCTTATCATGCGAAATTCTGCTTGAGCTACGACTGCGCTCTCGATGCCTGAAGGCGACGTCAGTCCTTATCTCGTCTGTAACGAAAATCGCAATGGCTCGCGCCTGCCATGATGGTCTGCGTGCGCGTCAGCTCCATGTCCGAGCCGAAGCCCTCCGCGAAGGGAAAGTCCGCGCTGCAGACCAGCAAGAACCCGAGTTCGGGCTGACCCAGCTCCTTGTAAAACTCGGCGTACCGGCACCGCGTGACATTGATCTCATAAGTATCTTGCGA
>JASLHV010000135.1 GCA_030153205.1 Roseiarcus sp.
TGGCGTGAGTTGGTATGTGTTTGAGAAAGTACGGTATTTCAACTTATGGATGCCGCAATCAACATCATTCATCTGGAAAATCGATAGCGACAACAAAAAATCCGCCGAACCGAATCAGTCGGCGAACCGAGTATGCCGGGCATTCCGCGGTCGCGCCATGTATTTCGTTCGCGGCGTTTGACTTTTGTTGGGAGAGTGCGGACGCGGGGCTCGCCACACAAGTGATTCGGTACGGTATTTATCTTGTAAAACACGACAATATACAGTTTTATATTGTCAAACCGTCGCGATTGTCGGAACTTGCAGGGCGGGCGGGCCGCGCGTTCAAAACTTCGTCCCATGGCCGCGGTAGCAATCTGTAGCGCCCGTCGTACGGATTGTTATCAATGAAACATCGGCGGAGCCCTTGGACGTCGGGCGGCCTCCTGACCGTCTTGGTGATCGATGCCTCCCTCCAACCAAACCATCTGCCTCTGCATGATTGTGAAAGACGAGGCGCCGGTGATACGTCGCTGCCTCGCCTCAGTGCGGCCGCTCGTCGATCATTGGCTTATCGTCGATACGGGATCGAGCGACGGCACGCAGAATATCGTACGGGAAGCGATGGCCGGCCTGCCGGGCGAACTTGTCGAGCGGCCCTGGGTCGATTTCGCGCACAACCGCAGCGAAGCTCTGGAGCTGGCCAGGCCGCACGCCGCCTATTCGCTGATCATCGACGCCGACGACGAACTCGTACTGCCGCCCGATTTTACGCGACCGGCGCTCACCGCCGATTCCTATGTCGTCGATATCGAAGACGCCTCGACCTCGTACCAGCGCACGCAGCTTGTCGCGAACAAGCTTGCCTGGCGTTACCGCGGCGTATTGCACGAGTTTCTGGAGGGTCCTGGGGCCGAGCAAGCCGGCCACTTCCCTGTCGTCATGCGGCGCAACCATGACGGCCGTCGCCGGCGCGATCCGACGACCTATTCGAACGACGCGGCGATCCTCACCCGCGCGCTCGAGACCGAGACCGACCCATTCCTCGTCGCGCGCTATACTTTCTATCTCGCCCAAAGCTATCGCGATTGCGGCGAACGCGAGCGGGCGCTCGGCGCCTATCTACGCCGGGCCGGACAAGGCTTCTGGCAGCAGGAGATCTATGTCAGCCTGCTCAACGCCGGCCGCCTGATGGAGGCGCTGGGCCACCCGGTCGATGTCGTCCTGCCGGTCTACCGGGCGGCCAACGCCGCCTGTGGCGGTCGCGCGGAAGCCGCGCATGCGGCGAGCCGGCTTTGTCGGCAGCACGATCGCTTCGCCGAGGGCTACGCCTTCGCGAAGGCGGCGTTCGGTACGAAGGCGCCGGCGGGCGGTCTCTTCATCGAGAACTGGATCTATGATTACGGGCTCGCGGACGAATTCGCCGTCCACGCCTATTGGACCGGGCATTACCGCGACTGTCTCGTCGCCTGCGACAGGCTGATCGGCGAGGGACGAATGCCGGCGGACATGCGTCCGCGCATCGAGGCCAATCGCCGTTTCGCGATCGAGAAGCTCGGCGCCGAGGAAAGTTCACAGGCCCCGCGCCCGCCCGGCTGGGCGCCGTCGCGCGCCCAGGGCGGCACCGAGATCATGGTGGAAGGCCTGCGGCGCCATATGGGCGCGGCGCTGGATCGCGTGAACCTATGCGTCAACCTTTATGACGAGGCGACGCTCGACGGGCGACCGCTCGTCCTGTGGATGCATCACGACATCGATCAACAGGCGGTTCAGTGGCTCAACGACAAGGCGAAGGCGGCGCGGGTCGACTGTTTCGTCTTCGTCTCGGACTGGCAGCGCGCGCGCTATCTCGCCCATTTTGGCCTTAGCGCCGATCGTTGCCTCGTACTCCACAACGCGACCGCAGCGCCGGACGAGAACCGGCCGTGGACGCCGCGCAAGCCTTGGAAGATGGCCTACGCCAGCACGCCCTATCGCGGCCTTTCCGTACTCCTCGACGCCTGGGACCGCCTGCGGCCGAGCGACGCCGAGCTCCACATCTGGTCGTCGCACCGGCTCTACGGCCCCGGCTTCGACGACACGCCCTACGAACAGCTCTTCGAGCGCGCCCGCGCCATGCCGAATGTCGTCCACCATGGCGTCGTACCGCACGACGAACTCTGCGCCGCGTTGCGCGACTGCGATTTTCTGACCTATCCGAGCATCTTTCCGGAAACCTCATGTCTCACCGCGATCGAGGCGATGGCGGCGGGCTGCCGCGTAATCTGTCCGACGCTCGGGGCGTTGCCGGAGACCGTTGGCCGGTTCGGCCGTGTCTATCCTTTCATCGCCGATGTCGAAGCGCATGCGGCGCGGTTCGCCGAGGTCCTGGCTGAGGAAATCGCAAATCCATGGGGCGGCGAGCCGTCGCTCGCTATCGAGCAGCAGCGTTTTGTCCGCCGGGAATTCGACTGGTCGGTCCGCCTTCCGGCCTGGCGCGGGCTTGTCGAAGGACTCGCCGCGCGACCGACAGCGCCCGCGGCGCCCGCGCCAAACCGCCTGCGCGACGTCCTGACGCGATTGCGCGAACGCGGCTTTGCGCCGCCGGGCGTCCTCGACATCGGCGCCTACCAGGGCCATTTCGCGCGGGAGGTACGTCGGATATTTCCGCAGGCCCATATCCTGATGATCGACGCGCTCCCCGAGAACGAGGACATATTGCAGCAGGTCTGCGCAGAAATCGGCGATGCCGCCTGCGCCATCGCCATGCTCGGGGAGGCCGATCGCGAAGCGGTTCCTTTCTTTGTCGTCGACACGCAAATTCGTCCCGATCTCGTCAAGACGGGATCCTCTAAATTTAAGGAGAAGACCGGCTTTCCTATGCAGGAGCGGTCGGTCGCCCAGCGCCGCCTCGACGCGCTCATTGCGCGAAACGACCCTGCCTATGGCCTGATCAAGCTCGACGTGCAGGGCGCCGAAATCGATGTGCTGCGCGGGCTCGGCGCGCGCCTCGCCGACGCCGAGATCCTTTTGCTGGAAATGTCGCTTGTCGAATACAACCAAGGCGCGCCGCTGATCGCCGACGTGCTTTTCGTGCTTAAGGCTATGGGCTTCGTCCTTTGCGAAATCGTCGAGGAGCATCGCGGTCGCGACGGAAGCCTCCTGCAGATCGACGGCCTTTTCACGCGGTGGGCATCACGATTTCGGGCGCAACCGCCCTTCTGGGGATGAAAGGCGGTGATCTTATCGCCGCGCGCTCTTCTCGTCGGAGCGGCGATTCAGATATAGACCAAGGCAAGCTTCAAGGCGGCCTCTCGTTGATCGCGCGCAGGATTGTTCTTTGTCTCGGCGTTTCACAGCTCATTTGTTGGGGCGTCTCTTATTATCTGATCGGGGTTTTCGGCGACGCGATCGTCGGCGATTTCGGTTGGTCGCGCGATATCGTCTATGGCGGTTTCTCGCTCGCGCTCCTTGCCACGGGATTGTCGTCGCCTTTCGTCGGCCGCTGGATTGATCGCCGCGGCGGACGGGACGTGATGACGATCGGCTCGGTGGCTATGGCGGCGGGCTTAATCGGTCTTGCGGCATCGCGAGGGCTTGTCAGCTACTACGGCGCCTGGATCGTCATTGGCGTCGCGATGCGCTTGACGCTTTACGATAC
>JASLHV010000176.1 GCA_030153205.1 Roseiarcus sp.
CACGGCCGCGGGAACGGTCGCAGCCTTTGGTTCGATCTATGCCGCTCACGCGCTCTACGGCTTCATCGGACCGGGGACGGCCTTTGTCCTTCTCGGCGGACTCGGCGTCGTCACGATGTTCGCCGCGGCTTTGCATGGTCCAGCCCTCGCTGGCCTTGGCCTCATCGGCGCCCTCGGCGCGCCGATCCTGGTACAGTCGAGCGCGCCCAATCCCTGGCCTGTCGTACTTTTCGTCGCCATCGTCTGCGCTGCAGCTTATGGCCTGGCGCGCTTACGTCGCTGGCTGTGGCTCGCGATCGCCGCCGCGCTCGGCGCCGCAGCTTGGCAGGGCCTTTTCCTGCTCGAAGCGGAAGGCTTCAACTTCGCCTTTGCGCATGCCGCCCTCGCGCATCTGGCCGTTGAAACAGCGCTGGTTCTTATCGCCTTTGTCTTTGCGACGCATCTGGAAAAGCCGTTCGAACAGAAGACCGATCAAATCGCCACGCTGGCGGCGCTGGCTTGCGCGGCCGCCGCCATGATCGTACTCGCTGCCACGTCCTTCGCCGGCGGTTTCGGCGCGCTTTGGATCGTCGCCGCGCTGTTCGTCGTAACCGGCCTCGCCTTCGCCGGCCTTGTCATACCGGCAGCGGCGAGCGCGACGGCGGCAGCCGGAATCGTCATCCTCGCCACTTTGGCGACCTGGGGCGCCACGCTGCGGCCGCCAGACGATGCGGCGGCGTTTTTCGCGTCATGGCCGCCGCCCGAAGGCGAGACCGCGTTCGTCCTCTTCGCCGCCGTGGCGTCGCTAGGCCTCGCCGCGCTCTGCGTTCGACGGCTTCTCGCCGCGACGCCATTGTCCTTCCTCAACGCGGCGCTCTACGCTGGCGCAGGTGCGCTCACGCCGCTTGGCGCGGTGTCGATCGCTTACCTTCGTCTCGCGAATTTTCAATCCGACGCCACCACCGCTGCAGCCGCCGCTTGTCTCGCTTTGGCGATGACGCTCGTCGCCGGGCTCTTCCTTAATCGCAGACAGGCTGACGCGCCGCCGGCGGTCACGCTCGGGCTCGGCGCTGCTGCTTCAGGCGCCATTGCGGCTTTAGCGCTTGGGCTTGTCTTCATTCTGTCGGAAGGTTCGTTGACTGTCGCCCTCGCGCTTGCCGCGCTCGGCGCGGCCTTCGTGAGCGAGAGGTTGAATATTCCAGCCCTGCGTTGGGCGACGATGGGTCTTGGCGTCGCCGTCGCAGGGCGGTTCGCCTATGACCCGCGGATCGTCGGCGAAGGACTTGGCAAGACCATAATCTTCAACTGGCTACTCTTCGGCTATGCCTTGCCAGCGCTCGCCTTCGGTCTCGCGGCGCGCATAATGCGACGATCAGGCGATGACACGCCGCTACGCATTACGCAAGCGCTGACGATTCTCTGCAGCGCATTGCTGCTGGTCTTCGAGATTCGTCATGCGATGAACGGCGGCGATCCCTTTGCTGCGACGAGCGGCATGGCCGAACAAGGCCTGTTCTCGCTCGTCAGCGTACTCTTCTCGCTTGTTCTCATGGAGTTCAACGCCAGACGCGCCGATTGGCTATACAGCTACGCTTCACTCGCCTTCTCCGCGCTCGCGCTGATTCAGGCGGTCGCCGGCCTGTTGATTTGGGAGAATCCGTATTTCACTGATGCGCCGATCGAAGGCGGCGCATTGTTCAATGGACTGATCCTCGGCTATCTCGCCCCGGCGGCCGCAGCTTTCGTCCTCGCCCGTCGCGCCCGTAACCGGCCTCCGCAATGGCGACGTCTCTGCGCAACGGGCGCGACGATCGTTCTGCTGTTCGTCTACGCCAATCTCGAATTGCGTCGCCTGTTCCAAGGCGCGCCGCAGATCGGCATGGATGCGACGACGAGCGAGGGCGAGTTCTACGCCTATTCGGCGCTGTGGCTTGGCCTCGGCCTCCTCTTGCTCGCCTATGGAATCCTGGCGCAATCAAAGCCGGCGCGCATCGCCTCAGGCGTTCTCGTCGCCGCGACAATCGTCAAGGTGTTTCTTTTCGATCTTGCCGGCCTCGAAGGCGTGTTGCGCGCCCTATCCTTCCTTGGGCTTGGGGCGGCTTTGGTCGGGATCGGCCTCGTCTATCAAAAATTCGTCTTTGCGCGCCCCAAGCAATCCGAGGTCACGCCGGCTGTTCCGCCGCCGGCTTTGTGATAGAAGGCGGGCGTTCATTCGAAAGTTGAATCGTGACCGAAACGCCCGCCGATATCGCCACACTGCCCTTCGAAACGGCCCTGGCCGAACTCGAATCGATCGTCGACAAGCTCGAAAAAGGCGCAACGCCCCTCGAGGAATCGATCAAAATCTACGAACGTGGCGAGGCCTTAAAGGCCCATTGCGATCGCCTGCTCAAAGACGCTGAAATGCGCATCGAGAAAATAACCCTCGGCGCCGACGGTAAGCCGAAAGGCGTGGAGCCGCTCGATCCAAAGTAGTCGAATCGGCGGCGTCCGAATTCGTCGCGCAGCTTACTGGCTATCGGAGTAGGAGCAGCCGCAGGTCTTGTGGACCCGGCGATAGACGGTTTCGGGAACCTGCACGGTCCGTTGGTAGGTCTGATAGGCCGTAACGGGAACCTGAACTTCCGTCGTCACCGCCCGATAGCTTGTCACCGGCACGTAATGAACGTGGGTTTCCGTGCGATACGTCCGTACGGGGACCGAATAGTTCTGAGTGACGGTATGGTACACAACCGTCGGGACGACAAAGGTCCGAGAGTAGGCCTGCGGCTCAGCCGCATAAATCCGCTGTTCCGGCGTCCCGAGAGTCTCGCCGACCTCAGGCACCCCTTGCGCATAATCCTCGCCATAGCCGCCGGCCGTGTCGAACCCCAAAGCGCCAATAAGGCCCCCGGTCGCATGCGAATGAAAAAAGCGTTCATGGCGGCCGAAATCCTCGCCAAAATGGCGATGCTCGCCGGAGCTGTGGAACGAATGTTCGCTGAAGCCGTGCGAAGGATGTCCGAAGCCCGGGCTGGCCGGCCGAAAGCCCATGTGCCCGCCGGCGTCGGCAGAAACGGTTAACGCGAGAGATGACGCCAGAAACAGCGCGCCAGCGCCTGCGAGTCTAGGAATGGAACGCATGAAGGAGCCTTTTTGTTGCGATTTAGCGCTTCGAACCGACGCCCCTTCGTTCGCCGCGGATAGTTCCGGGACAGACGAAGCGCCGTGCCCTTCGCGACGCAAACATTGTTCCCGCGTTGGAAAGAGGACGGACGAGATCTGTCGACGGACAGCGCCTTGGTTAAGAAAACGCCGCGCCCTACTCCGCGGCAGCCTTCGCTCCTTGATCGCTCGCCGCATAACGCCGCGCCAAAGCGGCGCAGACCATCAATTGAATCTGATGGAAGAGCATCAACGGCAGCACGATCATACCGACCTGAGCAAGCGGAAAAAGAACGCCCGCCATCGGCACGCCGCTCGCAAGGCTCTTTTTCGAGCCGCAGAAGACGATGACAATTTCGTCGGCGCGTTCGAAGCCGAGGCGTCTCGCCACAACGACGGTCGCGAGCAGGACCGCGGCGAGGAGCAATGCGCAGACGATCAAAAGTTTTATGAGTTCGCCGACGCCGAGCACATGCCACAGGCCCTGCGCCACCGCCTCGCTAAAGGCAAGGTAAACGACGAGCAAAATGGAGCCGCGGTCGACATATCCTAGCGCATAGCGATGGCGCGCGACGAAATTGCCGATCCAGGGCCTGAGCAAATGACCGGCGATGAAAGGGACAAGCAATTGCAGGACAATGTCCCAGACTGCATCGATCGACACCCCGCCCTTGAGGTTCATCAATAACGCGACCAGGGCCGGCGTAATGAAAATGCCCAGCAGATTGGAAAGAGAGGCGCTGCAGACCGCGGCGGCGACATTGCCATGGGCAATCGACGTGAACGCGATCGACGACTGTACCGTCGACGGCAACAGGCAAAGAAAAAGGACGCCGAGAAGCAGCGAGTCCGGCAGGACATACCCCAGCGTCTTACGCAAAATCAGACCAAGGATTGGGAAAAGAACGAAGGTCGCGCATAGCACGATCAAATGTAGGCGCCAGTGCAGCGCGCCGGCGAGCGCCGCCTCGCGAGACAGTCGCGCCCCATGCAGGAAGAACAATAGCGCTATGGCGAAGATCGTTACATAGTGCAAGATCGTCGCCGCGACGCCGACCGCCGGCAAGAAACTCGCCACGATAACCGCGCCGACGATCGCCAGCGTAAAATTGTCCGGCTTGAAGGACGAAAGCCACCGCATCACGCCGCTCCCGCTAACGCCGTAGCCGGCTTCAGAGGTCTCGGAATCCATATTGCCGAGTCCATATCGCCGAACGCTTCGGCGCGGCCTTCAAGGATGGTCGTGCCGATCCAGGCCGAGACGATCGCGTCGATCATGTCCTCGGCCGGCTTGAGCGCAGCGAATCCCTTCGTCGCTGCGAACGCCGGCTCGACATATTCTGAGACGTTCGAAATTATTCCATCAAGCGCCTCAACGATGCTGCGCAGCGAAGTCAGGACCGCTTGGCGCCGCTCTTCGGCGCTCGCCTTCGGCCAATATATCTTTGTCTTGCCGACCTTGTACCGGAGCCGCTCCTCGGCGTTCATCAGACGCAGGAGCGCCGGATGCGGATAGACCTCGGCGAGAGAAAACGCGGGTAATTCTTTGCCCAAGACAAGAAGCTCGTACCCCTGCGCCTCGCAGGCGGCGCGGAACGGCCCGCTGATTTTGCCAGGACGCTCGGCTGAAGGCGAATGCGTCGCGCATTTGGCCGCGCCGAATCGTTTCGACACGCCAATATCCGAAACGCGTCGCCCCACGATATCGATGCGAGACATTGGCATATCGACCGCGATGAGATCGGGCTTGCGTCCGCCTAGGCCTCGCATGGCGCAATGGAGCGCCTGACTCAACCCTTCTTCGTGACAATCGAGGCCGCATTTTCTCGCAAAGCCGCGCAGATTCGACGCCGCGGCCCGCAAGCGCCATCGTCCATTGCGTTTCTCGACGAGCGCGTAGCCGCTCGCGTTCTTCGCCGTCCAAGCCGCGTCGATGCCGAGAACGGCGGTCATCCCAATTGGTCCGGCTTCATGCCGCCGCCATCCGCTCCGCCTTCAGGTCCGGCGGAACGGCCTCTTCGACGAGTGACGCGAGCGCATCGACAAAGCTCATCGCCTTCTGCTCGTTGGAGCCCAATCGGCGGATCGAAACAGCGCGCTCCGTCGCCTCCTTGCGGCCGACGACGATAAGAACCGGAACCTTGGCGAGCGAGTGTTCGCGCACCTTGTAGCTGATCTTCTCATTGCGCAGATCGCCCTCGACCTTGAGGCCGCGCTTGCGGGCGGCGGCGATGATCTCCATCGCGTAATCGTCCGCCTCTTGCGTGATCGTGCAAACGACGATCTGCAAGGGTGCGAGCCAGAGCGGCAAATGCCCGGCGAAATGTTCGATCAGAATGCCCGTGAAGCGCTCCATCGAACCGCAGATGGCGCGATGGACCATCACCGGCGTCGTCTTTTCGCTGGCTGCGGAAATGTAAAAGGCGCCGAAACGCTCAGGCAGATTGAAGTCGACCTGCGTCGTGCCGCATTGCCAATCGCGGCCGATTGCATCGCGCAGGACATACTCGAACTTCGGGCCGTAGAAGGCGCCCTCGCCCGGGTTGAGCATGGTCGTCACAATATTGCCGTGGCGCGCCTTGATCTCGTCGAGCACGCGCATCATCACGGCTTCGGCATGGTCCCACATCGCATCTGTGCCGACGCGCTTTTCGGGCCGTGTCGATAGTTTGACCACGATTTTATCGAAGCCGAAATCTTGGTACACCGACAAGATCAGTTCGTTGATCTTGTGGCACTCGGCCGCGAGCTGCTCCTCGGTGCAGAAAATATGCGCATCATCTTGCGTGAAAGCCCGCACGCGCATCACGCCATGGAGAGCACCCGAAGGTTCGTAACGGTGGACAATGCCGAATTCCGCGAAGCGAAGAGGCAATTCGCGATACGAGCGCAGACCATTCTTGAAAATCTGGACGTGGCCCGGGCAATTCATGGGTTTGAGCGCGTAAATGCGCTCGTCTTCCGCCTCGGCGTCGTCGCCCGCCGGCCGGGCCATGAACATGTTTTCGCGGTACCAGCCCCAATGGCCGGAAACCTCCCAGAGATGTTTGTCCAACACCTGCGGGGCGTTGACCTCTTGATAATCCGCCGCCAGACGACGCCGCATGTAGGCGATGAGCGTCTGAAATAGCGTCCAGCCCTTGGGATGCCAGAAGACGGCGCCAGGGCCTTCTTCCTGGAAGTGGAAGAGATCCATCTCGCGGGCGAGACGGCGGTGATCGCGCTTCTCGGCTTCCTCGATCTGCTTCAGATACGCATCAAGATCTTCTTTGCTGGCGAAAGCCGTCGCGTAGATGCGAGACAGCATCGGCCGAGACGAATCGCCACGCCAATAGGCGCCCGCGACTTTCATCAGCTTGAAAGCGTCGCCGATCTTGCCTGTCGATGTCATATGCGGACCGCGGCAAAGGTCGAGCCAATCGCCCTGTCGATAGACTTTCAGATCCTGATCCGGTGGGATCGCATCGACGAGCTCGATCTTGAAGGCTTCGCCCTTCTTCTCGAAAAAGTCCTTCGCCTGTTCTCGCGACCAGACTTCTTTGGTGAAGGGCTTGTCGCGCGCGATGATTTCGCGCATGCGCTTCTCGATCGCCGGGAAATCCTCTGGCGTAAAAGGCTCGTTGCGGAAGAAATCGTAGTAGAAACCGTTTTCGATGACCGGCCCAATCGTCACCTGCGCGCCCGGCCAAAGCGATTGAACCGCCTCGGCGAGAACATGGGCCGCGTCATGGCGGATCAGCTCCAGCGCACGCGGGTCGTCACGCGAAATAAATTCCACGGACGCATCCCGCGTCACCTTGTCGGAAAGGTCGCTTAGCGCTCCATCGACGATCATCGCGACGGTGCGTTTGGCCAGCGAGGGAGAAATGGATTTGGCGATGTCCTGACCAGAAAGGCCGGGCTCGAAGGCGCGGGAAGCGCCGTCCTTGAAAGTAACGTTGATCATCTTCACTCCTTGCTCACTCGCCGACACCAATCGACGTAAGCAGCGAGGGCCATATAGCGGGCGAAAGACGCAAGAGCAACGACAACCGAGGCTTGCGCCAAGGAGCCGTCCTCGCCATGATCTTTCGAGCAAAAAGGGAGGACGATCATGCTCACCCGTCGAGGCTTTGCTGGCTGCGCGCTCTGCGCTCTTACAGGTTTCGTCGCGACCGCGGCCGAAGGGCAGTCAGGCAATACGACCCCTGGCCTAAAGCGGGCGATCCTGTCGCGGATCGATGGCCCCATGGCCGGATACGAAACGGTGACCGCCTCCGTTGAACTCGAGCCCGGCGCCGCCGTGGCGCGCCACACCCATCCCGGCATCGAATCAGGCTATGTCATCGAGGGGGAAACGACCTTGTCGATCGACGGACAGCCGCCGAAGACGATGACCGCCGGTCAAGCCTTCCAAGTGCCGACGGGCGTTCCCCATAGCGCGACGAACGGCGGGAAATCGACGAAGCTTGTATCGACTTATGTCGTCGAGAAAGGTAAGCCGCTGGCTTCGCCGGCCTAGGACCTACTTCTCGGTACGCCAAGCGCCATAGCGCCAAGGCGTCGCCCAACTTGCGCCGTCGGGAAGTTTCTCCGGCGGTGGATCGTACCCTGAGCCGCCATAGGGGTGGCAACGGCAGACGCGCGCCAGTCCCATCCATACTCCGACCCATAGACCGTGTCGGCAGATCGCCTCGTCGGCATATTCCGAACATGTCGGCAGATAACGGCATTGACGCCCGAACGCTGAAGAAAGCGTCAACTGATAAGCGCGGATCGCGCCATGGGCCGCGCGGCGTGGCGCCTGCGCAAGCGGCGACAGCGCGCTCACTTCGCCTGCGCGTGTGTTTTCGCTTCGATCTGCTGAAGCGCATCTGCGACAGCTTCAAATGTCAGCAGAGTCGAGGCGTGGCGGGCCTTGTAGTCTCGTATCGGCTCGAGCGCCGCGAAGTCGCTCCATTTGCCAGCCGGCGGCGGTCCATTCTCCTTCAACATGCGCCGCATCGTATCACGAAGGCCGATCAACTCGTCCGGAGTCGCTCCAATGACATGCCGCCCCATTAGAGACGAGGAAGCCTGGCCGAGCGCGCAGGCTTTCACATCATGAGCAAAATCGCTCACCCGCCCATCGCGAACGGAAAGGTCGACCACGACGGTCGAGCCGCAAAGCTTGGAATGCGCCCGGGCCGTGGCGTCAGGATCGCTGAGACGACCGAGCCTCGGTATATCTGCCGCTAATTCCAAAATTCTTCTGTTATAAATCGAGTCAAGCATCTCAGGGATGGGATTTCTGATATGGCGCGCTTGTCGTTGTGCCCTATATAAGGGGCGGACGAAACAATGACGAGGGCGACGCCTGCACAGGCTTTGATGAAGGAAGCGCAGGCGAAAGACATGTCCCGAAAGGCTTTTCTCGATGGATGACCTGGTTAAGCTCAAACCGGCGCCGGCCCGCGCGCCTATCGCTCCGCGTGGGCGGCCAAGCCGCGACGAGGCCGAAGCGGCCGTGCGCACCCTGATCGCCTGGGCTGGCGACGACCCGACGCGGGAAGGCCTGCTCGATACGCCTCGTCGAGTCGTGAAATCCTATGAGGAGCTTTTCTCCGGCTACCGGGAGGATCCCGGTCTCGCTCTGTCGCGCGTGTTCAAAGAGGTCGAGGGTTATTCGGATATCGTGTTGGTGCGCGACATTCCTTTCGTGTCGCATTGCGAACACCACATCGCGCCTTTCCTCGGCAAGGCGAATATTGGCTACTACCCCCGCAACGGGGTGGTGGGCTTGTCGAAACTCGCGCGTATCGTCGATACGTTCGCGCGCCGGCTCCAAACGCAAGAGGCGATGACGGCGCAGATCATGGAGGCGGTCGACACCGCTCTCAATACGCGCGGCGTCGCGGTCTTGATCGAAGCCGAGCACATGTGCATGTCGATCCGCGGCGTGCGCAAACACGGCGTCTCGACGACGACCACGCAGTTTTCCGGCGTCTTCAGGGATGATCCCAATGAGCAGATGCGCTTCCTGACTCTGCTTCGTGGCGCGCGCTGATTGGTCATGAGTGCGCCGGCGGTCGACAAAAAATCATTGGAGGAAGGCGCGGCGTTTCTTCCGCAATTTTCGCCCGAAGGCCTGGTCGTCTGCATCGCGGTCGACGACGCCAGCGGCGAAATTCTGATGCTCGCCCACATGAATCGCGAAGCGCTCGAGAAGACCCTCGCGACAGGCGTCGTCCATTATTGGTCACGGTCGCGCCAAGAGCTTTGGCGGAAGGGCGAGACCTCCGGGCAAATCCAGACGTTGGTCGAGCTGCGGGTCGATTGCGATCAAGACGCCCTCCTCGCAAGAGTGAGGGTCGGCGGCGACGGCGGCGCCTGCCACACGGGGCGACGTTCCTGCTTTTATCGCAAGGTTGAGATGGGCGCTGACGGCCCCCATCTCGCGCCGCGAAGTAATTCCTGAATCCGACGCAACCTCGCGCCACTTGTTTCATTAAGGGAATATCGACAAGTTAGCCTTATTCTCGCCACGGCCTCGCATTTGCTTTGTTGCGAAGTGGCGGTTGCGTCAGGCGTAAATAGAATGTTCGGCTATCCTTTCCGCAAGAACGAGACGGCGTCGACCGATCGGGGCAACGCTGTCGAAAACGCGGAATCCCGACGCCCTCCGAAGATTGCAATTGTGCTTGGCGCGGGCGCCGCCCGCGGTTGGGCGCATATTGGCCTGCTGAAAGAGTTAGTGGCTATGGGCTTGTCGCCCGCAATCGTCGTCGGCGCCTCGATCGGGGCTGTCGTCGGCGGCTGCTATGCGGCCGGGCATCTCGACGAGCTGGAGGCGTTCAGCCGCTCGTTGACCAAACGAAGCGTACTCGGCTTGATGGACGTGTCATTCAGCGGCGGCGGCCTTATCGGCGGGGCGCGCCTGCGCGGCCGGCTCGACCAAGTCTTCGCAGGTATGAATATCGAAGACCTCCCCGTTCGCTTCGCCTCTGTCGCAACGGAGTTGGGCAGCGGCAATGAGATCTGGATGACGCGCGGCCCGCTGGTCGAAGCGATGCGCGCTTCTTACGCCCTGCCGGGCATTTTCGAACCTGTGCGCTGGGGCGGTCGCTGGCTGATCGATGGCGCCATCGTCAATCCCGTGCCCGTCTCCCTCGCCAGGGCCCTAGGCGCCGATAAGGTCATTGCCGTCAACATCGTTTCCGACATGCTTGGCCGCGGCACGACTTTGCGCGACCCCGACGCCGTCGAAGACGTGGCTCAGAAAACGCTTGAGCAAGCTGTCGCGGAAAGGGCCGAAACCGGAGTCATTGGCGGCATGCTCGGCATGCGGGGCAGCGCCGCGTGGCTACGCCGCCCCTTCGCGCGCGCCCAAAGCGGCGCGCCTGGGATCGCCGCTGTTATGGTCGACGCGTTCAATATTACCCAAGACCGCGTCACGCGCTCGCGTCTAGCGGGCGATCCGCCCGATGTTTTGATCACCGCTCGCTTGGGCAAGATCGGCCTTTTCGAATTCCACCGGGCCGAGGAATTGATCGCGCTTGGCCGCGAAGCCGCGCGCCGGGCCGTTGATGATCTGCGCGAGCATATTACGCCGACATAGGTCGGCTGAAGCCAACGTCGTACGCTCGAACGGTCTTTGTAGAACGAACGCTTCGCATGAAGGCGCCGCGTACGTGCGCTGCCCCGCGCCGCCGCTTTGGCGCGAGGGGCACGACATTGGTCCCGCGAAAATCTACTGGTCTAGCACCGTCGCCGCGTCGCCGGATTACTCACGCCGTCGCGATATAATCTTTCAGCGCTTGATGCTCATGCTCGATTTCGTTGACGTGATATTTGACGACGTCGCCGATCGAGACGAGGCCGATGAGTTGCCCATCGGCGGTCACCGGCACATGGCGGAAACGGCCGTTGGTCATCGTCTCCATCACATTATCGACAGGCGTGTCTTCGCTGACGGTGAAGACTTTCGCGGTCATATATTTCGAGACTGCTTGCTCGAGCGCCGCCGCGCCTTGGTGAGCAATCGCCCGAATAATGTCGCGTTCAGAGAGAATGCCAAGGACCCGCCGGCTTGCGTCGGAAACGACGATCGCGCCAATCCCCTTCTCGCCCAGCAATTGGGCGGCCTCCATCAAGGTTCGGTGCGGCTGGGTTGTGACAACGTCGCGACCTTTGGTCGCCAGAATTCGCGCAACGCTCATCTGCGCCTCCCGTTGTTCGGCCGCCGTTTACCGGCGACGCCCGGCCCAAAGCATGCGCCCGACTGCGCCCAAGAGCAAGACGCATTCGATCACTGTATTTTAAGCTGGTGAAATAATTTGAAAAAGCCTTTGATTTCATTAACAATGTCAAAGCGACTCGGCAGAGGTTGCAGCCACAAGCGCCAACCACTATGGTCGCGCCGCTTCGCAGGCCGGTTTGGACGCTCGGGGCGATTGGGGCGTAGCCAAGCGGTAAGGCAGCGGATTTTGATTCCGCCATACGGAGGTTCGAATCCTCCCGCCCCAGCCA
>JASLHV010000189.1 GCA_030153205.1 Roseiarcus sp.
TCATAGTCGACGTCGAGAAAGCCTTCGCGAATCCATAAGCGATCGTGGTCGCTTTGCGCGCTCACAGATCGCCTCGGGCGCAACCCGGCGTGAACGTAAATATGCGCAACGTCCTCACGCCACGTCGGCAAAGCCTCCATCCAAGCGACCGCATCGGCAAACGGCGTATCGTTCCCCTGGGCCAGTCCGAAGGAATCAATCGTCGCGAGACCGCCATTCACGAGCCATAAGTCGTCGCCGCTTCTGAACCAATCAATCATCATCTGCTCATGATTGCCGCGAAGGCACGCGACCGCGCCGGGGGGCGTCAACGCCTGCAGGGCGCGCACGATCGCAACTGTCTTGGCGCTATCCGGCCCGCGATCGACAAGATCGCCGAGAAAGACCAGCTTGCAACCGTGGAGAGCCGGATGCGCGGCGCGAATCGCGTCGAGCAACGCCAGAAGGAGATCCGCGCAGCCGTGAATATCGCCAATCGCGTAGGTCATCCCATCTTGCGAATTATCGGCGGCGTCGAAGACGGGGGTGAAGGCTTCGATCGCCTTGCGCGCCGCCTCGTCGAGAAACTCTTCGCCTTCAAAGGACATCACCAATCTCTCGCAAGTATTGAGCCATCCGGCGCCGAATAAACGCCCTTTTTAAGCCGCCGGTTAGACGCGAGCGCTTGGCGATCCCGCATGAGCGTCCTTGCGATTGCGAGGTCCATCATAGGCTTAGCTTAATTTTCTGGTCGTGCGCGGCCGACAAAAAGGTGATTTCATGGGACGAACCCGTCGCGGCCGACGGCGGATCGGCCCGCGCGTTGCGTGGCGTGCAGTTCAGGCGAGACGAGTTCGAGATGCCAAATCCCAGAAATATCCTCACGCTTTCCTGCCCCAACCGGCCGGGCATCGTCGCCGCGGTTTCGACATGCCTATATGAAAACGGCGCAAATATTCTCGACGCGCAACAATTCGACGACACCGAAACCGGCAATTTCTTCATGCGCGTCGCATTCGACGCGGCCAAGGCGTCGATCGACCTCGCGAAGCTGCGTAGTCATTTCACCGCAATCGCGGAGCCATTTGCGATGGCCTGGTCGCTGCGCGCGAGCGATGAGAAAAAGCGCGTCCTTCTCCTCGTATCACGTTTCGATCATTGCCTCGTCGATCTACTCTATCGTTGGCGCAGCGGCGAATTGCCGATGGAAATCGTCGGCGTCGGGGCCAATTATCCCCGCGAGACCTACGCGCATATCGATTTCAGCGACATCCCGTTCCACTACCTTCCGGTCACCAAACAGACCAAGCTCGAACAAGAGACTCAGGTCTGGGATTTGGTACGCGCGAGCAAATGCGATCTCGTCGTGCTTGCACGCTACATGCAGATCCTTTCCGACGGCCTCGCCGCCAAATTGCAAGGGCGCTGCATCAATATCCATCATTCGTTCTTGCCGGGTTTTAAAGGGGCGAAGCCCTATCATCAGGCCCATGCGCGCGGCGTCAAATTGATCGGCGCGACGGCGCATTACGTCACATCCGATCTCGACGAAGGGCCGATCATCGAGCAGGACGTCGAGACGATCACCCATCGCGACACGCCCGATGATCTCGTGAGAAAAGGACGGGACATCGAGCGCCGCGTTCTCGCGAGGGCTCTGGCCCATCATCTCGACGATTGCGTGCTGCTCAATCGCAATAAGACGGTGGTTTTCGCTCGCTAGTCGCCGCGGTGGAACAAGGCCGCGACCGGCGTCACGACATGCCGCCAGAACCATCCTCTTGTTTGAACCAATGGCGACGTCGGCAGCGTGGCCGGCGCCGCATTATGGCTGTCGCATCCCGGCGTCAGCCTGCTGAAACGGATCTCGCCATCGGTGTAGTAGGGATCGCCACCGCCGTTGTGGAGCGTGACGGAAGGTTCGATTCCGCTGGTTTCATAGGTCGCATCGGTTTTGTCGGCCGCGGCGAGGTCGGCGGCGATGAGGTCGCGTTCGGCGTCGATATCCGGCGCGATGTGATGGGTGATCTGCCCCGTATAATGGCTGACGCCGACGCCGCGATCGAATGTCGCCGCGCCGAGCCAGACCGGTAAGCCATCGTCACCGGCGTCGAGAACTTTCCAGAGGCGAACGTGATGGCGGGTGTCGGCGCTTCGTCCCGCCGCCTTTTCAAACGCGAGATCCTCGCGACGGCCGAGATAGTAAAGAGGACTGACCGGCGCTGTCGCATAGGGGCGATTGAAGAGCACGCTTCCGGTGATCCTGAGGCTCGATTTCAGCGTCACTGGATCGGCCGGCGACCAGCCTGCGGCCTGCATCGCGCAGACGACATCTGCTTCGCTTCCCTCGAGCCCGACATTGAGGGCGTCGCCCGGAATGCCGAGCGATGTCGTCGTCGTCATCGGCAGAGAATCAAGGCCCGCCTGACGTTCGTGATGACGCCACAGCGCCGGCAGAAGGCCGTACGCCAGAGCGAGATAGATAACGACGAGAATAAGAACCACGACGGCGATGCGGCGCGACAATCGACGTCGCGGCGGCTGTTGTGGCAAATTCAGCGCGGTCATACGCGCTCCGGCTCGTCCTTCAATGGCGCGCATTCTGGCCTAGGCGGCTCAGGAAGCAAGATGGCTTTGAAGACGATCGCGTTGATCTATCGCGGCGCGTTACGGCGCTCCAAAAAGTCGCCAATACGCTCCAAAGCGCGCTGAATATTCTCGGTCGAATTGGCGTAGGAAAGTCGGATGAATCCCTCGCCATGGACGCCGAAATCCGGTCCGCCGATCGTGGCGACGCCGGCCTCTTCGAGCAGAGCGGAAGCGAGAGGCTTCGCTTTCCAACCCGTCGCCGAGACATTGGGAAAGGCATAGAAGGCGCCCTTCGGAACCGCCGCGCGCACATGGGGCAGCTTGTTCAGTCCCTCGACGACAACCGCACGGCGCCGATCAAATTCAGCGACCATGGCGTGCGCTTCGTCTTGCGGTCCGGTCAAGGCGGCGAGGCCTGCGAATTGCGCTGGCGCGTTGACGCAGGAATAGGAATTGACCGCGAGCTTTCGCGCATTGTCGTAAAGCGGCTTCGGCCAGATCGAGAAGCCGAGCCGCCAGCCGGTCATGGCGTAAGTTTTCGACCAGCCGTCGAGGAGTATCAGCCGATCGCGAATCTCGGGGTACGCGAGCAGGGTTTGATGCGCCAATCCGTCATAAGTCATTTGGCCATAGATTTCGTCGGACATGATCGCGACATCCGGCCAACGCGCGAGGCCGGCGACAAATTTGTCGATCTCAGCCTTCGGCGTTACGCCGCCCGTCGGGTTGGCCGGCGAATTGAGGATGATGAGGCGCGTCTTCGGCGTGATAAGGCTCAGCGCCTCATCGGCTGAAAAGGCGAAGCCATTTTCTTCGCGCATCGGAATCGGGATCGGCGTTGCGCCGGTATATTCGATCATCGATCGATAGATGGGAAAGCCGGGATCAGGGTACAAGATTTCCGCGCCGGGCTCGCCGAACATGACGATCGCCATATACATCGTCACCTTGCCGCCGGGCACGATGAGGACGAGATCGGGCGAGACCTCGACATTGAAGCGTTTTTTCAAATCGCCGGCGACCGCCTCGCGCAAGGGCGCGATGCCGGTCGCCGGCGTATAGCCATGCTGGCCGTCGCGCAAAGCCTTGACCGCGGCTTCGACAATGTGAGCTGGCGTCTGGAAATCGGGCTGGCCGATGCCGAGATTGATGATGTCGCGGCCCTGCCGCTGCAATTCGCCGGCTCTGGCGAGAACGGCGAAGGCGTTTTCCTCGCCGATTCGCGAAAAGGCGGAAATGGCGTGCAGCATGGGCGCTTCCTCTTTTGACGCGTCTATCTGGCGCGAAGGGCGTTTGTGATCAAGGGCAAGGGTACGAATCCCAGCGGCGGCTCAAAGGGACGAGGTGATCCCGCCATCAACATAAAGCACATGGCCATTGACGAAGCTGCCGGCGTCCGAAGCCAGGAAGATCGCTGCGCCGACCAATTCATCGACGTCGCCCCAGCGCCCGAGCGGCGTGCGGCCAGCCAGCCAGGCGGAGAATTTTTCGTCCTCGACCAGCGCCTTGTTAAGCTCGGTGCGGAAGTAGCCAGGCCCGATCGCATTCACGCAAAGCCCGTATTTTCCCCAATCCGTCGCCATGCCTTTGGTCAGCATTTTTACGGCGCCCTTCGAGGCCGTATAGGGCGCGATGCTGGGGCGGGCGAGTTCGCTTTGCACCGAGCAGATATTGATGATGCGGCCGCGTTTGCGCTTGATCATGAAGCGGGCGACAGCCTGGCCGACGATGAAGACGCTGTCGAGATTGGTCGTCATCACTTCGCGCCAAGTCTCGAAGGGGAAATCCTCGAGCGGCTTTCGTCGCTGGATGCCGGCGTTGTTGATGAGAATGTCGATCGGCCCGAGGTCATCTTCGATGCGGGCGACCGCTTCGGCGACGGCCGTGGGGTCGGTCACGTCAAAAACGGCGCTATGGGCGACGCCGCCTTGCTCAGCGATAGCGGCGACGGTTCGCGCGACCTTCTCCGCGCCGCGGCCGTTGACGACGACTTGCGCGCCGGCGGCGGCCAAGCCGTGCGCCAGTCCTTCGCCGATTCCGCCTGACGATCCCGTGACCAAGGCGATGCGGCCGGTCAGTCCAAACAGCCGGTCGATGAGCGCGCTCAACCTTGGTTCTCCCTTGCCCCGATATTGATTATCGTACGGACAAATGTTATCGATAACAAAAATCAAGTCAAGGCGCGTGTAGCGCGCGCTCGAGGGAAGGAAGCGTCAATGCGCGCTGTTGTCGCTCATGCGGCGAAAGATATTCGGATCGAGCAGGCGCCCGAACAGCCGTTCGGCGAAAGGGACGTCCGCGTCAGGATCGCTTTTGGCGGCATTTGCGGGTCCGATCTCCACTATTTCAATCATGGCGGCTTCGGCGTCGTACGTTTGCGCGAGCCCATGGTGCTAGGTCACGAGATTGCGGGAATCGTCGAAGCCGTTGGCGGCGTCGTGCAGCGGGTGAAGGTCGGCGATCGCGTCGCCATCAGTCCAAGCCTTCCCTGTAATCACTGCCGCTACTGTCTCGAAGGTCGACAGAACCATTGTTTGGACATGCGCTTCTACGGCAGCGCAATGCGCTTTCCCCATGTGCAAGGCGCTTTCCGCGAGGCGCTTGTGTGCGACGAAGAGCAGGCCCATCGCGTCGCCGATGGCGTGTCGCTTGGCGAAGCAGCGCTGGCGGAGCCGCTCTCGGTCTGCCTCCACGCCATCCGTCGCGCTGGATCGCTGCTCGGCAAGCGGGTCCTGGTCACTGGCGCCGGGCCGATCGGCGCCCTCGTCACGATCGCCGCGCGCCGCGCCGGCGCCGCGGAAATCGTCATCACCGACATCGCCGACGGCGTTCTCGCCTTTGCGCAGCGTATCGGCGCTGATCGCGCGATTAATACGGCGAGGGATGCTGAAGCGCTCTCCGCCTATGGGCAGGACAAGGGCTATTTCGACGTTCTGTTCGAAGCTTCCGGCGCCGCCGCGGCCGTGCGGAGTGCGATCGAGGTGGTACGGCCGGGCGGGATCTTCGTTCAACTCGGTCTTGGTGGCGAGATGACCTTGCCGATGAACGCCATTGTCGCCAAGGAGCTCGAGATCCGCGGCAGCTTCCGCTTCCACGAAGAATTCGCAATGGCCGTGGAATTGATCGGCAAGGGCCTTGTCGATGTAAAGCCGCTCATCTCGGCGACGCTGCCGTTCACGAAGGCGCGCGAAGCTTTCGACTTGGCCAACGATCGATCGCGCTCGATGAAAGTGCAGCTCGAATTTTGAGCGGCGCGCGTCAGCAAGGAAGCCCTGGGTACGCCTTGTCCATCCTCATTGAGATCGGTAGCGCCGCGCCGCCATTCCTTCAAAGCGCCCCGGCGCTGCTATTCGAAAAGCGCGGTCACTTTGGCGAGCGCCTCATCGACGATAAAATCAGGCGCCTTTTCGCTGAATTTCGCATTGCGCGCTCTCAGATCGAGCGCCCGTAGTTGATGGCAGAGGATAACGCCCGTCGCGTTGGTCCTGGCGCCAGACAACGACACGGTAAAGCCCTGTGAGCGGGCAAAATTGCCTCCGGTTGTAATCGGGACGACGATAGGCGTGCCTAGTTGGTTGAACTCCCGTGGCGTCAAAATCAGTACGTATCGAGGATTCGCCTGTTCGCGTCCCTGGGTGGGATTGAGATCGACATGCCAGATGTCGCCGCGATCCATTACAGAGTCTCGCGACCCGTGGGCTTCATACTCTCCCACGCCTGCTCTTCTTCACTCGCGGGCGCGGCCGGATCGCACTGCGCCAAAAGCTCAGCGAGCGTGTATTTCGGTTTAGGCCGGGCCTCGACAATGAGTCGGCCGTGATCGACTGACAGGGCGACCTTGGTATTGGCAGCCAGGCCCAGCCCTTCAAGAACAGACTTGGGGATGGCCATCATGACCGAACCTCCGACATTGCGAAGTGTGGACGTGAGCATAGCAACCTCCTGTTATATAAAAATATAACTTTTCTGGGAGAATTGCAACCTCTTTGGCGTGCTGGCGCCTATTGCACCGCCGCGGGCGCTGCCGCCGCCGTCGGGACCGCGCTTGCCGATGCTTCGCCGACCGAATCGATCCCGTAGACGTCGTCGCGGAAATTGACGGCGCCGTCGGCGTTCGCCCAGCCGGTGAGGTACACCCAGATCACCGGCACCACTTTGGCGAGCTTGACGTCCTCGCGTTCGCCTTTCTTGACCCTGTCGAGCAGAGCCTGCTTGTCCCAATTGCCGGCGGCCGGGCCGCCTGGCGTTCCCTGCAACAGCCATTCGGCGAGGTCGTACACGCCCTGGACCCTGACGCAGCCATGCGAGAGGAAGCGATAGTCCGCGCCGAAAAGGTTCTTCGACGGCGTATCATGCATATAGACGGCGAGCTTGTTGGGCATGCCGATGCGGATCGCGCCCAGCGAGTTGCTGGCGCCTGAATCCTGGCGAAGCGTGTAATTGACTGCGCGCTCCGTACTCCAATTGATGCTCTTCGGATCGACGACATTGCCGGAGCCGTCGAGAATGCGGATTTTCGCCCGGCTGAGATAGCCAGGATCCCTCTGCATCTTCGGGATGATCTCTTTCTTGATGATCGAAGTCGGGACGGTCCAGGTCGGATTGAGATTGATCACCGAAATCCTGGCCGCGATTTCCGGCGATTGATGATCGACGTCGCCGACAATCGCAACGTAATGATGCGCGACATGGCCGTTGTCGATCGCCTCGACGGAGAGCGAGGGAATATTGACGACGACATAACGATCGCCGAAGGGGAAATTCACGCCGGCGAGTCTTTGCGCGCTTGAGGCGAGCTGTTTGAAGCGCGTCTTCGCGGGGACGTTCATCGCTTTCAGCGTGGCGCCAGCGACAACGCCGGTCTCGCGCAAGCCCATCCGCGATTGGAAATGTTTGACGGCCGCCGTGACGTCCTCGTCCCATTTGTCGGCGCCGGGCCCTGAGACTTTTGCGGCTTCGAGATCGCCTTCCGCGGCGAGGCGCTGGCGAAGAATAGCCACGGCGGGGCCTTTTGCCCCCGGTTTGAGCGCCGTCGGCACGATCGGCCAGCCGCCAGCGTCGGCAATCGCGCCATAGCGCTCCGAGGCTTTGGCGGTGGTGAAAAACGTGTTCGGCTGGAAGGTCGGGGTCGGATCAGCGGAAAGCGCGGTTTCACGCGGCGGCGCGGGATGAACGATTTTTTTGGGCTTCGGCGGCGCGGCGTTCTGATTGGGCGCCGGCATGCCGAGGGTGCTGTTCGGCGCCGTCGGAATTGGCACGGGGGCGGGTTCGCCGCCGGAGGTCGAGGCGGCGCCATTCGAGCCCGGGACCGCCGTCGAGGGCGCCGGAGGCGAAGCGGCGGGGGCGGCGGCGGGGGCGGGCGGCGGCGCGGCCTGGGGCGTCACCACTGGCGGCGGGACGTCGCTGGGCAACGGCGGCTTTATGTCTTGCGCCGTCGCGCAAGTGGCCTGGAGGGCGAAGACCGCCGCGATCGCGCCAAAAAGGAAAGGACGAAAAATCATGCGGTCAGCCGAATCGCTTAAAATCCAGGCGCGATCATGGCCTGAAATGCTCTTATCCGGGTAAATAGTTGCCCGCCCCGACTGGGCCAGACGCCGTTCAGCCTTCCCGCACCACCACAATATGCAGCCGCCGCGGCCCATGCGCGCCGAGGAGCAGCGTCTGCTCGATATCGGCCGATCGCGACGGGCCGGTGATGAAATTCAGCGTGCGCGGCATTTCGCCCTTTCCAAAGCGGGCGCGGAGGTTTCGCCAAACGCTTTCATAATCTGCGACGACATCGCGCGCGAAGACCACGACGACGTGATTGTCGGGGAGGAAATTCAGCGTGGTTGGATTATCGGCGCCAGAGCAAAGCGCCAGCGTGCCGGATTCGGCGACGGCGGCGAAAGCGGCGCTGACGCTGTTGAGATCGTGACCCTCGGAAGGCCCGTGCGAAAGCTCGAGCGTGGTTTCGCCCCAAGGCATGGCGGCGAGGCGCGAATCCTCGCCCATGCGGAGCGTCGCCGGCAGGTTGGCGTCACGCAAATAGCGCGCGATCTCGTTCGGAACATCGCTCGCCTGCGCGACTTCGACGACGCTCGCCTTGGCGCGCTCGGCTTCGGCCCTGAAGGTCGCAAGGCGCGTCGCGTCGTCGCCTTGTCCGCGGGCGGGGATGACGCCGGAAGGCGCCTGGGCCAATCGCTCGCGCACCGCCAAGCGGCGCGGCGCCTCGGCGCCGGTCACGCCGAGCGAGGCGCGGATATTGGCGAGGATTTCGTCGCGCGCGCTCATTTCACCGCCCGGCTTTTGGCGCGCCATTGACTTTGGAACGTCGCGCCCTGGGGACTGGGAAAATCGCGATAGCGCGTCCAGCCGCCGGCGAAAGGCAGGGACGAAAAACGTCCCTTGGCGCGGCCGAAGAGATGAAGCGCGCGCATGCCGATGTCGGTCGCCAAGCGATAGAGCGCGGGTCGCGCAGCGAAGAAAGCCCAGAAGGCGAGGCCGTAACGTACGGTCGCCGGCGACAGGTGACGTTCGAACTCGCGCTCGCGCCAATGCCGCATCATGTTCGGCAGGGGGATACGTACCGGGCAGACTTCCTCGCAACGGCCGCAGAATGTCGACGCGTTCGGCAATTGGCCGCCTTCTTTCACGCCGATCAGGGTCGGCGTCAGCACCGCGCCCATCGGGCCTGGATAGACCCAGCCATAGGCGTGGCCGCCGATCGCATGGTACACGGGACAATGGTTCATGCAGGCGCCGCAGCGGATGCAGCGGAGCATGTCCTCGAACTCGCCGCCGAGCATCGACGAGCGGCCGTTGTCGAGAAGGATGACGTGATATTCCTCAGGCCCGTCGGGATCGCCCTGGCGGCGCGGTCCGGTCGAGAGCGTCGTATAGACGGACATGTCCTGGCCGGTCGCGGAGCGGGCGAGAACGCGCAGGAGCTGCGAGACGTCCTCGAGTGTCGGCGTCAGCTTTTCGAGCGAGGCGATGACGACATGCACCTTGGGAATGATCTGGGTGAGATCGCCATTGCCTTCATTGGTGACGATGATCGAGGTTCCGGTCTCGGCGACGAGAAAATTCGCGCCGGTAATGCCGATATCGGCGTTGAGGAATTTGTCGCGTAGCACGCCGCGCGCCTCGGACAGCAACTGCACCGGCTCGGAGAGATCGCGATCCTTCGGCAGATGAAGATGCGCGCGCCGGAACTCCTCCTCGACTTGCTCCTTGTTCACATGGACCGCGGGCGCGATGATATGCGAGGGTGCTTCGCCGCGAAGCTGGATGATATATTCGCCGAGGTCGGTTTCGACGGCTTCGATTCCAGCCGCCTCCAGCGCCTGATTGAGGCCCATTTCCTCGGAAATCATCGACTTGCCTTTGGTGACGCTTTTCGCGCCGCGCTCCCGGCAGAGTTTTAGGACGATGTCGACGCCTTCCTTGGCGGTCAGCGCATAATGCACCTGGCCGCCGAGCTCGCGGACCTTGGCCTCATAGGCTTCAAGGTACAAATCGATATGCGCGAGCGTATGATTTTTGATGTCGCGCGCGCTGTCGCGGAGCGCCTCGAATTCGGGCAGCCGTTGCGCCGCCTCGGCGCGCCGCTCGATGAAATTGGCGCGGACATGGGTAAGCGCTTTTTGCAGCGGCGCGTCGCGCAAGGCTTCGTGCGCATTGTCCTTGAAATGGGACGAGGTCGGATGCGCGGTCACTTCGACGCCTCGGTTTTCGCGGCGCCGATCGCAGGCTCGTCAGTCATGCCGGCGAGGACTTCGGCGATATGGCGCGCGGCGACGGGCTTGCCTTCCCGCGTCAGCTTGCCCGCCATATTCATCAAGCAGCCGAGATCGCCGGCGAGTAACGTCGTCGCGCCGCTCGCCGCGATATTCGCCGTCTTTTGAGTCACGATCGCATCGGAAAGCTCGCCATATTTGACGGCGAACGTGCCGCCGAAGCCGCAGCAAACGTCAGGCGATTTCATTTCCTTAAGTTCGAGTCCTTCGACAGTGCTCAAAAGCTTGCGCGGCTGGCGTTGCACGCCAAGCTCGCGCAGACCCGAGCAGGAATCGTGATAGGTGACGACGCCGTTAAAATGCGCCGCGACTTTCTCGACCTTGAGCACATCGACGAGAAAGCTGACGAGTTCGTAGCATTTCGCCGAGAAAGCCCGCGCTTTTCCCGACCATTCGGGCTCGTCGGCGAAGAGTTCGGGATAATGTTTGGCGAGCGTGCCGGCGCAGGAGCCGCTGGGCGCGACGATATAGTCGCAATCTTCGAAGGCCGCCATCACTTGACGGGCGAGGCCTTTGGTTGTCGCGCGATCGCCGGAATTATAAGCCGGCTGGCCGCAGCAGGTCTGGCTCGGCGCGAAGACTTGGCAGCCCGCGTCTTCGAGAAGCTTGACCGCGGCGAATCCGACGCTGGGACGGAAGAGATCGACAAGACAAGTGACAAACAGCCCGACGCGAATCGGGTT
>JASLHV010000278.1 GCA_030153205.1 Roseiarcus sp.
GCGGTATTCGCCCGGCGCGCGTTCGTTCGCCTTCGCCAAATCATTTTCACGGCCGCGCAGCTCGACCCGCCTGATCTTGCCCGAAATCGTCTTGGGCAATTCGGCAAATTCGATCCGCCGCACGCGCTTGAACGCTGCGAGCCGCTCGCGAACATGTCTAAAAATCGCCAAGGCGGTGGCGCGATCGGCCGCATGGCCGGGCGCCAGCGCAATATAGGCTTTGGCGACGGTGTAACGGATCGGATCCGGCGCCGGCACGACCGCGGCTTCCGCCACTGCCTCATGCTCGACCAGCGCGCTCTCTAATTCGAACGGGCTCAGGCGATAATCCGAGGATTTGAACACGTCGTCGGAACGACCGATATAGGTGATGTACCCTTCCGCGTCGCGCGAGGCGACATCGCCGGTACGATAGAGCGCTTCGTCCAAAGGACGAACGGAGCCGTCGTCATTCTGATAGCCGCGCATCAGGCCGGTCGGCGGCGGATCGAGCGCGATCGAGATTTCGCCGTGATCGCTCGCCTGTCCATCCGCATCGGCAAGGACGATGCGATACCCCGGCAGCGGCCTGCCCATCGAACCGGTCTTAATGGGCTGACCCGGCGAATTGCCGATCATCATCGTCGTTTCGGTCTGACCATAGGAATCCCGTATTGTCAGGCCCCAGGCGCGGCGCACCTGGTCGATCACCTCCGGATTGAGGGGTTCGCCGGCCGAGTTGACCTCGCGGAGGACGGTCTTCCATTGCGACAGATCGAATTGGATGAGATGACGCCAGACGGTCGGCGGCGCACAGAAACTCGTCACGCCATGGGCGACGAGATCGTCAAGGGTCGCGCGCGGCTCGAAGCGTTTGTTGAGCGCCATGATCGCCGCGCCCGCGTTCCAGGGCGCAAAGAAACTCGACCAGGCGTGTTTCGCCCAGCCCGGCGAGGAAATGTTGAGGTGGATATCGCCTGGCTTGAGCCCCAGCCCGAACATCGTCGTCAGATGGCCGACGGGGTAGGTTTGATGACTGTGCAGAACGAGCTTCGGCCGCGCGGTGGTGCCCGAGGTAAAGTAGAGCAGCAGTGGGTCGTCGGCATGGGTCGGACTGCTTGGCGTGAAGGCGGAATCCGCCTCGCGAAGGCTCGCGAAACTCAACCATCCGGCCGGCGCTTCACCGACGGCGATACGCGTCACTTGGTCGGCGAGGCCGGCGAATTTGCCGGCGTCAGCCGCGTCGGCCACGATAAAGCGCGCTTTGCCGCGGGCGAGCCGATCTTCGATATCGGCCGGCGCGAGCAATGTCGTCGCCGGAATGACGACGAGGCCGAGCTTCATCGCCGCGAGCATCGTCTCCCAGAGCGGGCCGACATTGCCAAGCATGAGCAATAAGCGATCGCCGCGCCCAGCGCCCAGCGCGCGAAGGCCATTCGCGATGCGCGATGAGGCGGCGGAAAGGCCGGCGAATGTGTAGCTTTCGACCTTCTCGCCGAGAATGCGCAAGGCGAGCGCATCGCTGCTCGATCCTTGCGCCAATTCGCTATCGAACCAATCAAGCGCCCAATTGAATTCGTTCAGGACCGGCCAACGAAATCCTCGGCAGGCGGCCGCATAATCACCGCCATGAGCAAGGAGGAAATCCCGCGCGGCTTTGAAATCATGCTGGGGCATGAGCTTCAAGGCCGCAGGCCCCCTCCCTTATTCTTCCCCGCCTCGCGGGAGACGTACTTTTCCTGCCCGGCCACGCGCCATCGTCAGCAGCGGCGCCCGCCCCCCCCTCTCCCGCCAAGCGGGGGAGGGTACGGAATGGAGTCGCCCCGCTCATCCCTCGGCGATCTCCACTTTGTTTGGATAAAACGCGAGATGCTCCTTGATTTCGACGACGCCGGGGAGCGGCGTTTCGTATGTCCATACGGCGTCTTTTTCGACGCCGCCGTCGGCGACAAGGGAATAGTAACTCGCCTCACCCTTGTACGGGCAGGTCGTATGCGACGGCGTCCGCTCAAGCAGGTTCATGTCGACGTCTTTGCGTGGAATGTAAAAGACCGGTGGATAGACATGTTCTTTGAGCGACAGAGCTTGCGCGCTGTCGGCGATCTTGTGGCCGCGCCACGTTACTTTCACGCGGCTTTTGGCGGGGGTAATCGTGATTGGATGGTCACTCGACATTATCGACTTCCTCGGTTGACGCCCCTGCCCTTCGACGCGGCATTCACATTTGCCACAGTACGAAGCCCACCACGACCAGCGCCAAGGCGATCAAGGAGGGCATAAGGAATGTCGTGACGCCCGCCTCGCGCCGCAAGACGTAGGAAGCGTAAAGCGACGGGCCGCAGAAAAGGACGGCCGGCACGGGCGCGAGATATTTGAGCCAGGCGAGGCCTGTCGCCGCCGCGCCGATGGCGAGAAGACCGCCAGTCACTGAGGTGGTCAGTAAGCCCGCGCCGACGACGCGCGTCAGCGCCGAAAGCACCGCCTGCGCCGAGGGCGCGAGCGAGCCCCAGTCGTGGCCCGCGCGCTCCGCATGAGCCGTCATATAGCGCCCGGTCAGAAAGTAACGGAACGCGAAAAAGAGCAACATGGCGTAAAGCGCGAAATAGACGGCGGAGGCAACAATATGAAGGAACATCGATCAAGCTCCCCGCTGCGCCTGCGTCAGAACGGCGAAAAGCGTCTCACAAATCTTCAAGGTCGAAATCGAGTATCGCCATCTGCAGGGTGAAAGTCGTCCCCTTGGCGTCGTCCGCCGAGAGAACGCCTAGGAAGTCGTCGCCGTTGTTGAGTTCGACCGAGTCGGTCTTGCGCCCCCGCGCCATGATCTTGAGCTTATCGTTTTCAAAAAGGCGGCGGAGGTAATCCTGCAGCACATGCCGCTCGACCGGCGCGCGCATCTCGAATGAAAATGAGCGATCGCCGTCCTCATCGTCAACAGTGATCGTGCCAAGCTTGCGCTCGCCGAGCTGGACGTCGGCGACCTCGTTCGATTTCGAGCTCGGCATGACCTTTAAGGCCGCCGCGCCAAAGCAGCGGCGCAAATGCGCCTGCAATTTCAGAATTTCGCTCTTGTCCATCGGCCTTGATCTCAATGCGGGGCGCCGCGCGCCGTTGCGGCAGGCTTGCCATGAAATGGCGGGGCGCGGCAAGCGCGCGATGCTCGCCGCCCCGACGTAAGCAATTCCCGCTAAACTAACCTGCTCTGCGCCTTCGCCGCGCCAATAAAGCTCGCAAACAGCGGGTGCGGCTCGAAGGGCCGCGACTTCAGCTCGGGATGGTACTGCACCCCGATGAACCAGGGATGGTCGACGAATTCGACCGTTTCGGGCAGCAGGCCGTCGGGCGACATGCCGGCAAAGCGCATGCCTTTGGCTTCGAGCTGCGTGCGATAGGCGGTGTTCACCTCATAGCGGTGGCGGTGGCGCTCCGAGATTTCGGTATCGCCGTAGATGCCGGCGATCTTCGAGCCCTCGGCGAGCAGCGCACGATAAGCGCCAAGCCGCATTGTGCCGCCGAGATCGCCCTCGGCCTTGCGGATTTCAAGCTCGTTGCCGCGCATCCATTCGGTCATCAGGCCGACGACCGGCTCGTGGGTCGGGCCGAATTCCGTGGAATTGGCGTCCGCCACGCCGCCGAGCGAGCGCATCGCTTCGATCACCGCCATCTGCATGCCGAAACAGATGCCGAAATAAGGCACTTTGCGCTCCCGGGCGAAGCGGGCGGCGAGCATCTTCCCCTCCGCGCCGCGCGAGCCAAAACCGCCGGGCACGAGAATGCCATGGACATTTTCGAGATGCGCCGCCGGGTCCGCGCTTTCGAAGATTTCGCTTTCGATCCAATCGAGTTTGACCTTTACGCGATTGGCGAGGCCGCCATGGGTGAGCGCCTCGGTCAGCGATTTATAGGCGTCTTTCAGGCCGGTATATTTGCCGACAATGGCGATCGTGACCTCGCCCTCGGGATTGTGCAGCCCTTTGCTCACCGCCTGCCAGCGTCGCATATCGGGCTTGGGGGCCGGCTCGATGCCGAAGGCGGCGAGGACTTCACGATCGAGTCCGGCCGCATGATAGACGCCGGGCACGTCATAGATCGAACTGACGTCGCGCGCTTCGATCACCGCGCTCTCCCGCACATTGCAAAAGAGGCCGAGCTTGCGCCGCTCTTCGCGCGGGATTTCGCGATCGGTCCGACAGAGCAATATGTCCGGCTGGATGCCAATCGAGCGCAGCTCCTTGACCGAATGCTGGGTCGGTTTTGTCTTGAGTTCTCCGGCGCTTGGAATGTAAGGCAGAAGCGTCAGGTGAATGTAGACGCAATGGCCTTTCGGCAATTGATTGCCGAGCTGGCGGATTGCTTCGAAGAACGGCAGGCCCTCGATGTCGCCGACTGTGCCGCCGATTTCGACCAGGACGAAATCGACGCCCTCGTTGCCCTCGAGAACAAAGTCTTTGATCGCATTGGTGACATGCGGGATCACCTGCACCGTAGCGCCGAGGAAATCCCCTCGCCGTTCCTTGGCGATCAGCTCCTGGTAAATGCGGCCGGTCGTGATGTTGTCCTGGCGATTGGCGGAGCGGCCGGTGAAGCGCTCATAATGGCCGAGGTCGAGATCGGTCTCGGCGCCATCGTCGGTGACAAAGACTTCGCCGTGCTGGGTCGGGCTCATCGTCCCCGGATCGACGTTGAGATAGGGGTCGAGCTTCCGCAAACGCACGGTATAGCCGCGCGCCTGTAGCAGGGCGCCCAGCGCCGCTGAAGCAAGACCTTTACCGAGCGAGGAGACCACGCCGCCGGTGATAAAAATATACCGCGCCATGGGACCCGACGTGTAACGCCTCCGAATCGATTCGGCGAGCAATGTTTTTGCTTAGCGGCTATGCGCCGACTAAACATTGATTAAATTAGGTTTT
>JASLHV010000191.1 GCA_030153205.1 Roseiarcus sp.
AATCTCTTTGTCCCACGCGTATGTTTTGATGAGGCGAGAGATCGTTTCCAGCCGATGCGCCTTGATCAAATTGTGATCATCTGACGACATTTGTTACCTCGGGCTTCGGCGGTGTGTTAAATAATCACCTTGATCGTCGTGGGTTATCCGCCAAACGTTAAGATTACGGTAATCAGATCAAGCGGCGTCCCTCGTATCCAGCAGAAAAGTCACCGCCCTTCTGCGACACAGCAGCTTGCCGGTCATCCAACGTCTGTGCTTGATCGGCGCTTATCGAGCTTCATCTCGGCGTAAGCTTAGTGCCTTTCGCCCGAAGCCTTCCCGCCGTATGTCCTTCCCTTCAGACGGGAGCATTCAAGGAGCTGACCTGGTGCCTATCGATTCGGCTGCGTTGCAGACTCGCTTTCTTGCCGCTTGTGCGGTGGCGCGCGAAGCGGGCGCTCTGGCGCGGCGCCGTTTTCTTGACCGCGGCTCGTTCACCGTCGGCTTCAAGGGCCCGCAGGATTTCGTCACTGAGGTAGACGGCGAGGTCGAGCGGCTCATCCAGGCGCGACTGACCGAAATCTTTCCCAATGACGGCTTCATCGGCGAAGAAGGCGATGGCGCCAAAGGCGGCGAGGGACAGCCGGTCTGGGTTGTCGATCCGATCGACGGCACCGCTAATTTCGCGCGCGGCGTGCCGCATTATTGCGTATCCATCGCCTGCGTTTTAACCGGCGCGATCGAGATCGGCGTGATCTACGAGCCGATGCGCGACGAGTTGTTTGCCGCGCGGCGCGGCCATGGCGCCTCGCTGAACGGCGCCGCCATGCGCGCGTCGGAGACGAAGGAACTCAGCAAAGCGGCGATCGAAGTCGGCTGGAATATGCGTTTTGGACGCGAGGCCTTTCTCAGCCTTCTCGAACGCGTCGTCGTCACGGGTTCGGGCGTCTTGCGTTCAGGCTCCGGCGCGCTCGCGCTCGCCTATGTCGCAGCCGGTCGGCGCGACGGTTATGTCGAGAACCACATCAATTCCTGGGATTGCCTCGCGGGAATTCTCATCGTCCGAGAGGCCGGCGGTTATGTCAGCGATTTTCTCGCCGGCGAGGGGCTCCGTAAAGGCAATCCGCTGCTGGCTAGCGCGCCCGGCGTCAAGGACGCGCTGATCGCCGCCGCGGCGTTGGACGGCTTGACGCTATAGACCGGCGGGGGCCAGAGGCCGATCGCGCCGATGGATGAGGCGGCGCTATTTTGCGATTGGCGCTCTCGCCGGGAATAGGCTAGCAGGCCCTTCATCCCGATCGGTCGAGGACCTGGATGACGGATTTTGTGCGCCTTGCGTCCGGCGAGGCCAGTCTCGCTATTTCGCCGCAAGGCGCCGAGGCGCGCGAATGGCGCGTCGGCGCCCATGATCTTCTGTGGCCGAGCGATCCGGCGATTTGGAATCAGATCAGCCCGATCCTGTTTCCCATCGTCGGCTGGACGCGCGACGGCGCGCGGGTCAATGGAAAATACTATCCGCTTCGCTTGCACGGCTTCGCCGCCAGCCAGACCTTTGCGCTCGAATCGCAAACAGCGGACGCTGCGCGCTTCGTCCTTGCCGATTACGATGACACACGCGCGGTCTATCCTTTCGCCTTTCGCTTCGCCGTCGAATATCGGCTTGCGCCGACGCGGCTCGAAATTGCGCTGGAAATGAAAAATACCGGCGCGACGCCGGCGCCTTACGCCTTCGGCTTGCATCCCGGCTTCCGCTGGCCCTTCGACGGCGCGGGTCGGGACCATTGCCGTGTCGTATTCGAGAAGCCGGAACGTGGCGAGGTTCCCGTCCTGGCGCCCGGCGGCCTGGTTTCGTCCCGGCGTCGCCCGATCCCGACCAACGGCGCGGTTCTCGATATGACTGACGAACTCTTCGCGCATGACGCCTTGTGCTTCATCGATCCCGCCAGCCGGTCGCTGAAATTCGTCGGCGCTAGCGGCGCCGCGATCGAAATGGCGCTCGGCGACTTTCCGCATGCGGCTCTATGGACGCGGCCGCACGCGCCTTTCCTTTGTCTCGAAGCCTGGACCGGCTATAGCGATCCTGAAGGTTTCGAGGGCGATCTTTTTGAAAAGCCGGCGATGCGCGTGCTGCAGCCGGGCAAGATGGAGCGCTGCGTCGCGGCCTATTCGTACCTCGCGCCGCCCGCTGAAGGAGCGCAATGATGAATCAAGTCGCGGCCTCTTTTCTGAAGCCGACATCGGGCCGCGCGCTGGCGATTGACGGCAAGGCGGTTTCGCAAGCGCTGCTGGCGCAGATCGGCGAAGAGACGCAAAAGCGGATCGCGCGCGGCGTCACGCCTGGCTTGTCGGTCGTCATCGTCGGCGAGGATCCCGCCAGCCAAGTCTATGTTAAGGCGAAAGGCAAAGCTGCGCGGGAGCTCGGCTTTCGCTCGGAGCAACACGATCTTTCCGTCTCCACCAGCGAGGACGAATTGCTCGCCCTCGTCCAGCGTCTGAACGCCGATCCCGGCGTTCACGGAATTCTGGTGCAACTGCCGTTGCCGAAACACATCCGTTCGGCCCGCATCCTCGAAGCGATTGCGCCGGAAAAGGACGTCGACGGTTTCCATCCGATCAATGTCGGCCTCGCCGCCATCGGCGAGACCAAGCGCGCGCTCGTCCCCTGTACGCCCGCCGGCGCGATGATCCTGATCGACAAGACCTTCGCTGCGCTCCACGAGACGATCGCCGGCAAGGAGGCGGTGGTCATCGGCCGCTCCAACATTGTCGGCAAGCCAATCGCGCAATTGCTCCTGGCCGCCAATTGCACGGTGACGATCGCGCATTCGCGCACACGCGATCTCGCCAGCGTCGCCCGCCGCGCCGACCTCCTGATCGCCGCCGTGGGCCAGCCAGAGCTCGTCCGGGGCGATTGGGTCAAGCCCGGCGCGACCATTATCGATGTCGGCGTCAATCGGATCGCCGGCGAGGGTCTCAATGCCGCGGGCCAGCCGAAAACCCGGCTCGTCGGCGACGTCGCTTTTGCCGAAGCGGTCGCCCATGCCGCGGCCATTACCCCAGTGCCGGGCGGCGTCGGGCCGATGACCATCGCGATGCTGATGGCCAACACGTTAATCGCGGCCTGCCGCGCTCACGGTCTTGAAGAACCAAAGCTTTGACTTGGGAGCGATAGTTTTCAGCGAAGTAATTCTTAGCCGGCGAATAATTCTCGCAGTCGTAATTAATGGCGCCGGCCCGGTTGCGCCAAATAGAGCCGTATGATCAACCAATTCGTGGAAATTTCTGCTCTTTTTGCATTGCGCGTTGCGGCAGCGCCTTCTTTCTGGCAAGAGAGCGCCCGAAATTAATCTTGCAGATCGAAAAAGGGCTCGCAAAAAGCCGAAAAGCGCGGCAAGGGCCTTAAGGACGGAGCGAAATGATCATTGGGCTGATTATTCTGAGCGGCTTGCTCTCGGTCGTCTATGGCTGGGTGACCATTAACCAATTGATGGCCGCCGACGCTGGCACCCAGCGAATGCAAGAGATTTCCGAAGCCGTTCGCGAAGGCGCGCAAGCCTATTTGCGACGACAATATACGACCATTGCGATCGTCGGCGTCGTCGTCTTCATCGGCCTTGCCTTGCTTCTGTCGCTGGACGTCGGCATTGGGTTTCTGATCGGCGCGGTGCTCTCTGGCGCGGCCGGCTTTATCGGGATGAACGTCTCGGTGCGCGCCAATGTCCGCACCGCCCAAGCGGCGACGAAGTCGCTCGGCGCGGGTCTCGACATCGCCTTCAAATCGGGCGCGGTCACCGGCATGCTGGTCGCCGGCCTCGCCTTGCTCGGCGTCGCCTTCTACTACTGGATCTTGACCGGGCCGATGGGCCTGGCGCCCGCGAGCCGCACCGTCATCGACGCGTTGGTCGCCTTGGGCTTCGGCGCCTCGCTCATCTCGATCTGCGCCCGCCTTGGCGGCGGCATCTTCACCAAAGGCGCCGACGTCGGCGCCGATCTCGTCGGCAAGGTCGAGGCCGGCATTCCCGAGGACGACCCGCGCAACCCGGCAACGATCGCCGACAATGTCGGCGACAACGTCGGTGACTGCGCCGGCATGGCCGCCGACCTTTTCGAGACCTATGCAGTAACCGCGGTCGCCACCATGGTCCTCGCGTCGATCTTCTTCGGCGGCGGCGCCTTTCTCGTCCCT
>JASLHV010000192.1 GCA_030153205.1 Roseiarcus sp.
TTCGCGCCGCTTCGGCGGAACGTTCCTCCTCCAGCAATTTGAGCAGGGCGCGGTTCTGGCTGAGATAGGGCCCGTGCAGAAACTCGGGGTCTTGGATCAGGCCGAAGACGAGGCGCAGTTCGAGCGATACCTGGGCGAAAAAGCGAGAGAGCCTGGCGCTATCCGCCAGTTCGACGATTGCGGCGTGAAAGGCGATGTCGGCGCTGCCGACGCCCAGCCAGTCGCCGGCGTCGCGCGCGATTTCGGCGGCCTTGATCGCCTCGCGCATGTGCTGGACGCCGGGGTGCTTCGGGTGGGCTTGGGCCAGCGCCGGACATTCGATCATGCGCCGCACGCGATAGACGTCGATGATCGTCGACATGCTGGGCGTCGCAACGAAAACGCCCCGGTTCGCCTCATGCCGCAGGATTCCCTCTCTGGCGAGGGCGCGGAAGGCTTCGCGCAGCGTATTGCGTGAGATCGCCAATTCCTCGCAGAGGGCGCCCTCCGATAGATGGCTCCCCGGTCTGAGCTTTCCTGCGATGGCGCGCTGCCTGATCGTCTCGGCGACGATCTCGGCCCGCGTCAGAACGATTTCCACCGCCTCGTCATCGGCGCGCGGGTATCGATGGTGCGAAGCTGTTCTTGCCTGTCGTCGCGGGGACAATGGCGCCATGAATGACGATCCGTCAGGAGCTGAAAATTCTGGAACGCGAAGGGACCGATCGTTTGATTAAGATGCAGGGATCGCGGAACACTTCGGATGGCGTTGTTGCACGGCGTTGATCAGAGCCGCAAGGCCCCCATCATCCGGGTCGCCTTTGGCGCGCCACCCGCGCTGGTTCGGCCGCCGCCCTAACGATCAATCTGCCGAATGCTCAATCATTGTGCTAAATAGATGATCAAAGTAAGGTATATATGCAAACATTATAAGAAATATTGTTGAACATTATTGACTCGATTGCCGCCTTTGTGACAATTTCCAAAATGCGGCCTTTCGGGCTCCAGGACGGCCGTTGGCTGCTCCTAGCGCCAAAGCCGAATTGCGATTTTCGGCATGACAAGCGCACGCGGGAAGACCGAAGGCACGGTACGTCAGGGAAAGCTAGAGCACGCCATGCCCCCATCCCAGCTCACCCCCGACCTGGCGTTGCGTTTCGCCCGCGTAGCGCTCGGCCATGTCATGCGAGAATATCCCAACAACATCGATCATGCGCTTGCCGGACCTGAGGATGCGATGACGCCGCGCGCGTTGCACCCGATCTTTTATGGCAGCTATGATTGGCATTCCTGCGTGCACAGCTATTGGATGCTGGCGCGGCTGCTGCGTCGGTTTCCGGACCTCGCGGTCGCCGCCGATATCATTGCTCTTTTCGACGAACAATTCGTCGCCGACAAAGTCGCGGTCGAATGCGCCTATTTTGCCCGCCCAACCGCGCGCGGCTTCAAGCGGCCCTATGGCTGGGCCTGGCTGTTAAAGTTAGCGGCGGAGCTCACCCTCGATGCCGATCATCAATGGTCACATCATCTCGCGTCGTTGACGGGCGTTATTGTGCGGCGCTTCCACGACTTTCTGCCGCTTGCGACTTATCCGGTACGCGTTGGAACGCATTTTAACACCGCCTTCGCCCTGCGGATCGTCGCCGACTACGCGATCATCGCCGATGATGCGGCGCTCGCCGCCGTGCTGCGCGAAACCGGTCGGCGCTGGTACAGCGGCGATCAGGACTATCCGAGTTGGATCGAGCCGAGCGGGGACGATTTTCTGTCTCCAACGCTGATTGAAGCCGAATGTATGCGGCGCCTGCTGTCGCCGGAAATATTCCTGTCTTGGTTTGACCGCTTTCTGCCGCGCTTAGGACACAGGGAGCCGGCGACGCTGTTTCGGCCCGCGACGGCGAGCGACCGCACGGATGGCAAGATCGCCCATCTCGATGGGCTCAATCTCAGCCGAGCTTGGTGCTGGCGTTCGCTCGCGAGCGGCCTGCCGGAGAGCGATGAACGCCGCGCCCTCGCGTTCGAGGCGGCGCAAAGCCATTTGACCGCCGGCCTTCCGCATATTGATGGCGATTATATGGGAGAACATTGGCTCGCGACTTACGCCGTTCTCGCGTTGGACGATGAGAGCTGAAAAAACGTTGCCGGCTGATCAGGGTTTTTGAGGAAGGAGGAGCCATGTATTGGCCATTGATAGGTATTTTGATCGTGATCGTGGGCTTTGCCCTGAGATTTAACGCCCTGATCGTCGTCGCCGTCGCGGGTCTCGCGTCGGCTCTGGCCGCGGGCATTTCCTTTTACGACGCTGTGGCAAAATTCGGCGTCGCCTTCGTCGACAGTCGGTCCGTACTAACGGTCCTGCTGACCTTGCCGATTATCGGCGTGTTGGAGCGCAACGGCCTGCGCGTCCAGGCAAAACGCCTGATCGGACGCATCAAGGCGGCGACGACGGGCCGTGTGCTGGTTCTGTACCTTTTCGTCCGCCAGGCGGCTGCGGCGCTCGGACTTAACTCCCTCGGCGGGCATGCGCAGATGGTGCGGCCCTTGATCGCGCCAATGGCCGAAGGCGCGGCGCGCAACCTCTATGGCGATCTTCCCGAGCAAGTCGCCGAGAATATCCGCGCCAATGCCGCCGCCGTCGACAATATCGGCAACTTCTTCGCCGAGGACGTTTTCGTCTCGGTCGGCTCCATTCTGCTGATGAAAAATATCCTCGACAAGGCCGGCTTCGTTGTTCCCGTCACCAGCTACGCATGGTGGGCGGTTCCAACCGCGATCGCCGCCTTCATCATCCACACGTTCCGGCTCTGGCGGCTCGACCGCAAACTCAAAGCGAAGCTGAATGCGGGAGCCGGCCGATGATTACGGGTGAATATGTCTATTATCTCATCGGCCTCTTCTTCGCCGCCGTGGCGATTCAAAATCTTCTCGATCGGACGAACCCCAATGTCGTCACGCGCGTCTCATCTTTTGTCTTCTGGGGTTTGGCCGCGATCCTCGTAGCCTTCGGCGCCTACCTCAAGGCGAATTCGCCATTCTTGGCGGGCTGTATGGTGATCGTCATTGTCGTCATGGCCGGCGTCGGACTCGGTAAGACCGGGGCGCCGCCCGCGCCGGACGCCGATCGCGAAAAGAGAGCCGACCGCTTCGGAAATACCTTGTTCTTGCCGGCCTTGCTCATTCCCTT
>JASLHV010000220.1 GCA_030153205.1 Roseiarcus sp.
CACCGCAAAAGTCACCGCAGTCGGCGGAGCCCTTACCACGATGGGCGCCAGGATAACAACCGGGCGAAGTCGGCCCGGCATCCTTCCTCCTCAAATCTGAGGAGGGTTTAGCGCCCGAGACTGTGCGCACCGTCGCCGACGCGATGACAGTCCCGCGTTTTTACCTGTCGCTGATTCTTTTTCTTCTCGCTTCGCCCGCCGGCGCCGGGCCGATGGTTGGGATACCCGTCAAATATGTCATCGCAGACCCTATCGTCGATGACGCCTTAAAGAAGCTCGACGCCTGGTCCGCTGCTCATCCCCAGGAGCCCGAACAATGGATGCGAGCGCACGCAAAAGAGCGCCAGCGCGCCGTCATTGAAACGAAGAGCTACATCCGCTGGATCGACACGTCGGAAGGCCGGTTGATTTATGTCTTTCCCGTGCTTGCGGAGAAGGCGGGGCCAGGATGTTTTGAGGTCGGTTGGGAGCCGCCTGGCGACGTGCAGATCGAGCACGTCAGGGTCGTGCTATGCATGTGAGGGCCCTTCTCATCGCCCTCGCCAGCCTCGCGGCCATTGGCCTTGCTATCGCGATATTTGAGCCGTTCGAGACCGTCTGGCGATGAAGGAAAGGCTGGGTCAATCCCTTCGTCCATCGCCCCGCCGAAGGTCGGCTCCGCCAACTTGAAAACGGAGCCGACCGAGCAGCGCGGGCGGTTGGAGTGGAACACGCGCCACCCAACCCTATTAACGGTCTGCTCCTCGCAAAGTTTGCACCCCGGAAGGCGAGATTATCAATTCACGGGATCGCTTTGCGGTATTGCCGATCCAGCAGCCGCGACCGTGCGTCATCAAGCCGCGCCGACGCCGTCCTGATATCGAAATGCGCGACGGCGCGGGCCGCTCCGCGCATCTGCAGATCGCGGCGGCGCGCTTCATTTTGCGTCAGGTGAACAAGGGCGGTCGCCAAGCCGGCCGCTGTGACGGGCCTGACGATCTCGCCGCAATCGCCGAGAATTTCTCCGGAGCCGCCCGACCCGCTCGAGACGACCGCGCAGCCCAGGGCCATCGCCTCCATTGTCGTGCGTCCAAATGGCTCGCGCCAGATCGCCGGCGTCGCCGCGATCTCGGCGCGTGCGAAAAGCGCCATGGTCTGCGCATGATCGACATGGCCGAGGAGCGTCAAACGGGTCCCCAGCGCCGCTATGTCGTGTTTTAACGCGTCGCTCTGTAAAAGCCCGAGCTTATCCTCGCCGGCGACCGCCAGCCGCCAATCCGGCATCTGCGACGCCCCGCGCGCGAAAGCCTGGATCAGCTCGACAATCCCCTTGTCGCGGACGATCCGGCCGGCAAAGGCGATAATCTTCTCCTTTTTCGCAGGAACGAGCGCTGTCGTGTCGAGGCCGTAATGGAGGATGCGGACCTTGGCGTCGGGATCCGTCAGCCCCTCGAGGAAACGTTCCGCCACGAACTTGCTGTTGCAATATATCGCGTCCGCCGCATCGAGGACGCTACGGCGTCCGCGCGCCTTTTCGGTCCCTTCCATCTCTTGCGGGTCATTGTGAAAGTAGAGCGTCAGCTTCGTCTTTGGCAGAAGCTTGCGCAACAGCGTCAGGATCGTCGGCCTATTCTGCACTTCCACCAAGGCGACGCCCTTGTCTTGTACAAAAGCGGCGGCGGCGCGGCTATAGGCGATGCGATCACGCAAATGCCAGCGTCGCCACCCCACGAGCTGATGAAAAGGCGTATCGTCGAGATCGCACGGCAAGGCGCCGAGAATGATCGTCTGGGCGCGATATTGGCTGAACGCGGTGAAGTCGCGCATGCTAAGCGCGACGGCGCCAGATCGTCTTTTCGAAAGCGCTTCTCGTACTGGCAGAAGGACGGCAATCCGCGCCCCATCACTCACGACCTTCCTCGCGATTTAGATAAGCGAATGTCCAGCCGATTACGAGGAAGAGCGGCGCCGAAGACCAGGTCGAATAAAAGCTTGTCGTCGTCTCGATGGGCCACAGGCGTAAAGCGAGCGTAATGGCGAGCGCGTCATAAAGAATATTGCCGCGCTGCGACGGCGCCCCCCTTAAAAGAACAATAATGGTCGTCGCAGCGAAGGCCGCGTAAAGCGCCAAGCCGACGCCGCCAGTCTCGACCAACCATTGCAGATAGACATTATGCGGATGGCCCTGGCAACGTTTGAAATCATCCGGCCCGACCAGAAGCGGCCCGTATTTTTCATCAACGCAGTACGTTTGATAATTGTGGACGCCGACGCCGAAGACGGGATGATCGCGAGCGACGTTGAGCGCGGTCTTGAAAATGAGTCCGTACACCGAGTCGCCGACTTTCGAGAGCGTGGCCTCAGTGGACGCGACCTGTCGAGCGTAAATGTTCGGGTTGAAATAAAGCAGGCCGCCCAGGACAAGAGCGAAGACCGGCAAAGCAAGGAGAAGCGCCCTGCTCGCCCGCGCAGCGACCAGCAGAAAAAGAACGATCGCGGCGAGGGCAATGAGCAACGCCATGCGGTCGCCGGTAAGCAAGACGGCGGCGAGCGCCAACGCGCCAAGAACCGCCGCATAGAGCGGATGCTTCCTTTGCCACAGTCCGGCGACCGCGGGCATAAAGAGCCAGCTTATCTCGGCGCCGACGCCGGGCTTGCCGAAAACGCTGGTCAACCGATCCGGAATCCTCGGCCGACCGATAATGTCGTAGCCGATCGCATATTGCAGAAGGCAATCGAGCGAGAAAAAAGCGATCGTCGCCGCCAGCGCCCATAGCAGTCGGTTGCGCGTCTCCGCGTCAGGCAAGATCCAGGCGGCGAGCGCCGCCGCATAGACGGCGAAATGGATCCATTGGAACGCTGTCAAAACGCCGGTCGCGGTCGGATGGAGCAGAAGCGTCCGCACAAAGGCGTAAATCCAGAGCGCCAGGAGCGGCAGGAGCCACCCGCTGCGCAGCCAGGACCATTCCCTTTCGCGCCAGCTATGGGCGAGAAAAAGCAGGGCGACCGTGACCATGACAGGCTCCTGAGCGCTGATAATCAGCGCCAGGGGCGAGGCGATCGCGATCGGCGCGGCAATCGCCCTGAAATCGATCGTCCGCCAGTCGAGAGAGGCAAGGCGCGTGCGAAAACCCATCTGCCCCGCCGCGCCGCTCATGATCGCTCCTAAACCCTCGCCCGAACTGCGCATTTTTCACGCAAAGGCCGATGACGGGCGGCGGGTCTATCGCAGATGAAGTCGCCAAGTTCAATGCCGCCGCAATCGCCCGGCCCGCAAAAAGCGCGACGCTTTGACAAGGGCCCCGAGCCCATTTTCTGCTAGGGAGATTTGGTCATTCGGTTCGGATTCGTGGATTTTGATCGCGATCGTCACGCAATGCTTCAAGCCCGACCATGGCGGCATTGAAACTTTAATGACCGGCTTGGCGGACGCCATCAACGCTTCCGGCAAGAGCCTGTTGGTCTTTGCCGATCGGGCGCGCGCCAACGATGTTTTTGCGCGCCCCTATGAGATCCGTCGATTTGGCCAGCCCCGGCCTTTACGACGCTGGCATAAGCGGCGGGCGATCGCGCGGGTGGCGCGGGAAGCGGAAATTGACGTCATTTTCGCCGATTCTTGGAAGAGCGTTGAAGCCATACCGCCAGACACGACGCCTGTCGCCGTGCTGGCGCATGGCATGGAGTTGCCCCCTCACGCATCGCGGCGCAAAGCGCGCCGGATCGCAGCAGCCTTCGCCCGCGCGCGCGTCGTGATCGCCAATTCTTCCTATACCGCCGACCTCGCTCGAAAATTCGTCGCCGGCGCCTCGCCGCGGATCATCGTGATTCCGCCGCCGATCGCGGCGCAGAGCCAGCCGACTGACGCCGCCCTCGCGGCGATCGACGCCCGGACGGCTGGCGGAGGCCCGATCCTGGCGACACTTGCGCGCCTGGAGCCCCGTAAAGGCGTCGACACCATCATACGCGCTCTGCCCGCTCTGAGGCGCGAATGGCCTGACGCCGTCTATCTCGTCGCCGGCGAAGGCGTCGACCAGGCACGGCTCCGCGGCCTTGCCGCCTCGCTTGGCGTCAATGACGCCGCCCTCTTCCTTGGCCGTGTCGATGAGGCGGAAAAGGCCGCCCTTTTGGCCCGCGCTGATCTCTTCGTCATGCCGACGCGGCGAGAGGGCGATTCCGTGGAAGGCTATGGGATTGCCTATATCGAGGCCGCGTGGCGTGGAAAGCCGGCGCTTGCCGGCCGTGACGGCGGCGCGGCGGACGCCGTCATCGATGGCGAAACCGGCCTTCTCTGCGACGGCGCGAACGATGCGGATGTACTTGCCGCGCTCAGGCGCCTGCTTCGGGACGACGTTCTACGCCGCCGGCTCGGCGCCGCGGCGGAGATTCGGGCGCGCAGTAAACTCGTTTGGTCCGTCGCCCTGCCCCAGTATCTCGCAGCCATCAAAGACTAGCCCTTCGCCGAAGCCGAAGCCATCCAAGCTCGCCGGCTAGAGCTTTTTCAACACAAAGTTCGGCTCGATATTCGGCGATATGGCGGGGCCGACCACGGGAAGGATCGCGCGCGTATCATTAAGGCCGATCTCGTACTGTGACAAAAGCGCCGCCAGCAGGATCTGGGCTTGCGCCACAACAAAACCGCCGACGCCGCCGCCGCGCGGGGCTAAACCAAACGGAATGAACGCGCCGCCGCCGCTCCAGGACATCATTCGCCCGCTAAATCGATCGGGCGCGAAAGCCGCGGGATTGTCCCAAAATTTACGGTGGCGATGCAATATCCACGGACTGATCCAAATCAATGTTCCAGGACGGACTTCCTCGCCAAGCAAAACATCATCGGCAACCGCCTCTCGGATCAGGTAAGCCTCGGGTGGATAAAGGCGCAGAGTCTCCATCAATGTCTGACGCATGCGCGGCCAATTGAGCAGATCGTCCGGCCCTGCGACCTTATCAAGAGGAAACGCCTCGATCTCTTGTCTGACGCGTTCTTGCTCCGACAGGTCCAGCGTCAGAAGGTACGCCGCCCATAGCAAAAGCCGGGAAGCCGCTTCTACGCCCGCGACGAGCACAGATCCACAGAGGTCGCGGATTTCGTCGTCTGGCAATGCCGCATACGACTCCGGATGACGCGTCGCGAGAAGAAACGCGAGTAAATCGTCGTCATTTTGGCTCCCCGGCGCCTTCCCGCGCGCCGCGATGATCGCTTCGACCGCCGCCAGGCAATTGTCTTGGGACTGTCGCGAGGCGCCTCCAAGCAAGAAGGAATCATGTTTTTTGATACTCGCGCCTCGCGGCGAATGGAGGCCGCGCCTTTCGGCGATATAATCCCGGATCGGCCTTACAAAGCTGTCGTATGGATCCTCCGATCGCTTCGAAAAAAGCGCGCTCAACGTCGCGTCCAGAGTGGCGTCGTCGAATGTCGCAGCGAGAGAAGTCGCCGGTATTTTCTCGATTCCCCGTAGGAGGCCGACCGCGGCGCGCTGAAAACACCGAATGTACGAGTCGCCGTTTTTCGTATTGAACAGCGACATCGTGGCGCCTTGTCGAGACGTCCATTCCGTTGGCTCCCGAAACGGCGATCTGCAATCGATTCGCATCGCGGGACGCAATCGCGGCATAGCGCGACAATAAGCGGCCGCATTGGTCACAAGCACATGGCGTATGCCGTCGAGATGGTTGACCAACAGATTGTCGAGGCCGAACATGTCCCGGCGCGCGATCATCACGTCATAAGCCTCGTCAGGCCAGATCGTCAGAGAATTGCAGGCGAGCGCCCGCAGCATTCGCCAGTACGACAAATCCGGAGCGGCGGGCCGCGGAGCCGGAGGTATGATCTGTCGAACTGAGGCGTCCACGAAGTCCCGTCTATGCCACCATTGGCGCCGTCACACGCCAGTCTGGACCGTTTGGCTCAATGAGGCGGCCGACCATAACAGCCGCGCTCCCCTCCAGATCATGTTGTTGACGAGTGTCTTGATGATATGGATCGATCGCGGCGATCAGCAACGGGCGCGCCCATTCCTGAGTACGACCATAACATCGGACAATGCGTGCTAAATCCGTATCGAAGCCTCCTGCCGCGCCCTCGGCTTTGGCGCCACGAGGCTCTGGCGGAAGTTACGGAACGTCAATGTGATTCGGAAGGGGTTAAAATGTGCAACCCTTGTTCACCGTTGCACATTACGAAAAATCAATAATACGAAACGCGCGGGCCGGGCTTGCATCGGCCAACGCAGACTAGCGCGTCGCTGCGACGAGACCGCCGTCGACAACGAGTTCGGCGCCGGTGATGTAACGGCTCTCGTCGGCCGTCAAGAACAGCACGGCATGAGCGACATCCCAGCCATCGCCCATTCGTCCCATCGGCGCCTGGGCGTTGCGATGAGCCACAAAGCCGGCCGTGTCGCCGGCCCAATATTTGGCGGCCAGTCCTTCGATGAGCGGCGTATGCATCAAGCCCGGCACGACGCAATTCAAGCGGATGTTCTGCTGCGCATGGATGACGGCGGTGGTGCGGGTGAACTGCAACAGGCCCGCTTTGGCCGTGGCATAGGCGACCTGCGGTTTGCCGATGTAACGCAGACCCGCCACCGACGATACATTGACCACGGCGCCGCCGCCCTGACGCTGCATGATCGGGATCACATGCTTGCAGGCAAGGAAAGCGCCTTTGAGGTTGACCTGGATTTGCTGGTCCCACACCTCTTCGCTCATATCGACCGGGCCGCCCGGCTGGGACAAGCCGACGTTATTGACGAGAATGTCGATGCGTCCGAAACGCGTTAAGCAATCGGCGACGACGCGCTCGACGTCCGCCGCGCGCGTCACATCGCAGGCTGCGACATGGGCCTGATCGGCGTCATCGGCCTCGGCGTGAATCGCCTTCAGCGTTGTCAGCGCATTGTCGAGATTGACGTCCGTTCCATAGACGCGCGCGCCCTGCCGCGCGAGCAGCACAGAGGTCGCGCGGCCGTTGCCCCAGCCTTCGGCCACGGATCCGCAACCCATGACCAGCGCGACTTTTCCGTGCAGGTCCAACATTCGCGCGGCCCTATTTTGCGTCGGGCGGATTCAGCCGAATGTGCAATTCGCGGAGCTGCTTCGGCGTCGGCGGCGTCGGCGCGCCCATCAGCAAATCCTCGGCGCGCTGGTTCATCGGGAAGAGCGCGACTTCGCGCAGGTTCTGTTCGCCGGCGAGAAGCATGACGATGCGATCGACGCCCGCGGCCATGCCGCCATGCGGCGGCGCGCCGTAATGGAAGGCGCGGTACATGCCGCCGAAACGCTCTTTCACCGTCTCCTCGCCATAGCCGGCGATCTCGAAGGCTTTCACCATTGCTTCCGGCCGATGGTTACGGATACCGCCAGAGGCGAGTTCGTAGCCATTGCAGGCGATATCGTATTGGAAGGCCTTGATCGTCAGCGGATCTTGCGATTGCAAAGCGTCGAGGCCGCCTTGCGGCATGGAGAATGGGTTGTGCGAGAAGTCGACCTTCTTTTCGTCCTCGCTCCATTCGAACATCGGAAAGTCGACGACCCAGGCGAATTCGTATCGTCCTTCGTCGATAAGCTTGAGCTCTTGCCCTACTTTCGTGCGGGCGAGCCCGGCGAATTTGCCGAATTTGTCAGGATCGCCGGCGACGAAAAACGCCGCATCGCCAGCCTTCAGGCCAAGCTTGACGCGGATCGCTTCGGCGCGCTCCGGCCCGATATTATTGGCGATCGGCCCACGCGCGCCAACGCCCGTCGCTGACGCGTCCGTCGCCTTGGTCGTCTCATCGGTGGCGCGATCGAAGAAGAGGATATAGCCAAGACCCGGCTGCCCCTCGCCCTGCGCCCAAGAGTTCATCCGATCGGCGAAAGTCCGCTGCCCGCCGCCCGGCGCCGGAATCGCCCAGACTTCGTTCTTCGGCGTCTCGAGCAATCGCGCGAAAACCTTGAAGTTCGAGCCGCGGAAAGAATCCGATACGTCCTGCATGACGATCGGGTTGCGAAGGTCCGGCTTGTCGGATCCGTATTTGCGCATCGCCTCGGCGAAGGGGATGCGCGGCCACGGCGACGGCGTCACCGCCTTGCCGTCGGCGAATTCCTCGAACACGCCGCGGATCACCGGTTCCATCGCGGCGAAGACGTCCTCCTGCTCGACGAAACTCATTTCGATGTCGAGCTGATAGAACTCGCCGGGCAGACGGTCTGCGCGCGGGTCCTCGTCGCGGAAACAAGGTGCGATCTGGAAATAGCGGTCGAAGCCGGCCATCATCAGAAGCTGCTTGTACTGCTGCGGCGCCTGCGGCAGGGCATAGAACGTTCCTGGATGAATACGCGACGGCACGAGGAAGTCGCGCGCGCCCTCCGGGCTCGAGGCGGTCAGGATCGGCGTCTGAAACTCGTTGAACCCCTGCCCCTTCATCCGCGTGCGCAGACTGTCGATGACGCTGACCCGCAGCATAATATTGCGATGCAGCTTTTCGCGGCGCAGATCGAGGAAGCGATATTTCAGCCGCGTATCCTCGGGATAGGGCTGGTCGCCGAAGACCGGTAGCGGTAGATCGCCGGCCGGCCCGAGCACTTCGATCTCGCGCACATAGACCTCGACAAGTCCGGTCGGCATGTCGGGATTTTCCGTACCTTCGGGCCGCTTGCGCACGAGCCCGTCGACCCGGACCACATATTCCGAACGCAGCTTCTCGGCTTGAGCGAAAGCCGGCGAATCCGGGTCTACGACGCACTGCGTCATGCCGTAATGGTCGCGCAGATCGATAAACAGCACGCCGCCGTGATCGCGGATGCGATGGCACCAGCCGGAAAGGCGTGTTTCGGCGCCCTGCTGCGTCTCGCTGAGGTCGCCACAAGTCTGCGTGCGGTAACGGTGCATGAATCTTTGAGCTTTGGTG
>JASLHV010000236.1 GCA_030153205.1 Roseiarcus sp.
GGAAAGCCGGTCGCCACCGACGCGACGGGAATGCCGGAGCCGGCCAATGCCTGGACCGCCGGCGCGACCATGGTCGGATAGACGCAGACCGCGCCCACATGGGGCGGATCGCCGGCAAGACCCAGCGCCTCGATAATATCCTCGCGCAAGGGCTGGCGCGCCTTGACGCAAAGCCGGTGCACGCGGCCGGCCGTGTCGTCGCCGGCAAGCGTTGTCAGATCAATGAGTTGTAGGGCTTTGACGAGCCAGGCGGCCTGCCATTCCTTCTTGACCGTGCGCCGCCCCGGCAGGCTGGCGACGCGGCGCTCGGCCGCGCTGAGATTGACTTGGGCGCCGCGAATCGGGTCGAGGGTCAGAGCCATGCCCTCGTTGCGCGGTCGCACATTGTGATGAAGCTGGGCTTGCACGTTCATGGCGGGCGTTTCCAGGTTTAAGGGCGAGGCATACACCCGCGACTGCGCCGAAGCCAAGCTGAGGCGGGGCGCCGCTCCCCATGACACGACAAATAAAACCGGGCGCGATCCCGGTAGGATCGCGCCCGGCGAAAATGTCTAAGCGTTAAAAGGTCGTCTTCAGGCGCCGGATCAGCCGCCCTGGAACAGCTTCAGAATAAGCTGGGAGTTCTGGTTGGCGATCGACAGCGACTGGATGCCCAATTGCTGCTGCGTTTGCAGGGCCTGCAAGCGCGTCGAAGCCTCGTTCATATTGGCGTCAACGAGGCCGCTGACGCCGTTCGTGTAGTCGGTCGTCAGGGCCGAGTTGAAGTTTTGGGCCGTGGTCATGCGGTTGAGCGTCGAGCCGATGATCGAGGAATAAGTCGTCACCGCCTGAAGCGCATTGCGTACCGCGACCAGTTGCGCGGAGGCGGTCGTCGACGATGTCGTCATATTGGTGAGATCGACGCCGTTCTGGGTCAGAATTCCGCCGCTGGAAGTGGTGGTGCTCGAGACTTGGAAAGCGACCGCGGCCGCCGCCGTCGTCTTGTTGCCGTTGATGTCGAGGCCGGTATAGGTCGTCGTCGTCAGGGTGCCGTCGAGCGCTTCCGACTCGACGGTGAAACTATCGCCGGTCGTGTCGGTCGTCTTGTCGACGACGTTTTGACCATAGGCGACCGTCGCCGTGTGGTTGTCGGGAAGCGCGTTCAATTCGGCGATCGTCGTCGCGTCGGTGAGTTCCGGCTCTTGCGTCGTGATCGTCGTGCCCGCGGTGCCGGTGAGGGCCTGGGCGGTGAAGGCGATCGTATTGAACTGCGCGCCGCTCGTGCTTTGGTTATAGCCGGCGACGAAATTCAGCGTGGCGGTCTGACTGCCGTCGAGAACGTTGAGGCCGTTGAAGGAGGCGCCGACGACGGCGTCGGTGAGCTGCTTGCCGAGCGAGGCGAGCGTCGTGTTGACGTCGCCGATATCGGAGCCGGGATTGGTCGCTTCGGTCAGCGCGGTCTCGATCGAATTAATCGTCGTGATGATCGAGTTGAGCGCGGAAGTCGCGGTATCGAGGACGGACTGGCTCTGCGTGAGCGCGTCATTGACGGCGCCGATGACGCCGCCATTCGAAGAGAGCTGCGTCGCGATTGACCAATAAGCGGCGTTGGCGGCCGCGCTTCCCACGGCAAGGCCGGTGGAAACTTCGTTCTGCGTCGTGGCTAGCGCCTGCTCGGTCTGGCTCAGCGACTGAAGCGCCGTCAGGGCCGAAGAGTTTGTAAGAATCGAAGATGTGTTCATAAGTGAGATTCCTGCCAGCAGGCCGTTGTTTTTATCGACACTCATTCGCCCGCAACGCGGGGCCGATGCAAAACGGCTGACGGGTTTTCGCCGCGACCGTCGATAACGCGGCCCTGTCGGCAAGCTCTGCAATAGCCTGCCCGCTGCAAGACCAAGTCACCGCGAATCATTTTAACCGCGCGAGGCTTGCGCCGGGCTGCCCTCGGCGAAGATTGCCGGCGGGTTTTGGCGGCTAGGGCGCTTCCTGCGTCGGGTCGCGGTAGCCCGCCCGCTCGAGTTCCTCTTTCACGGCGGCTCCCGTACGGGCCACGTGATGGGACAAGATGCGGGAGGCGGCATTGGCGTCTCGCGCCTCGAGCGCCGCCAGCAGCTCCCGGTGCTCGCTCACCGAATCATCCCAGCGCGAGCGCGAGGCGAGAGCGAGATAGCGCGCCCGCTCCGCTCTGGCGAAAAGTCCGTCATGCGTCGCGACGAGAATTGGATTTTTCGCATAGGCGACGATGAGCCGATGGGTCTCCTGGTTCGCGGCGAAATAATTGTCGATATCGCCGCCGTCGTGATGAAGCTCCATCCGCTCTTGCAATTGACGAAGGCGCTTGAGGTCGGCGGCGCTGGCGCGCTCCGCCGCTAACCCGGCGGCAAGTCCCTCGAGCCCCGCCATTACTTCGAAGACTTGTTCGATCTCCGATCCGCGCAGCGCTGCGATCTGCGAACGCCGATTGGCGCGCAACTCCACCAAGCCTTCCACCGCCAGAAGCTTGAGCGCCTCGCGCAGCGGCGTTCGCGAAATTCCCAGTGATTGGCTGAGATCGGTTTCAACGATCGAGGCGCCCGGCGGAAGCTGCCCGCGGACGATCAGAGAGCGCAGCCGCGAGCGCGCCTGTTCATGAAGGGCGACGCTCGGCGGCAGTTTCTTGCCGACGCGCAGCGCCGGCGTCGGTAATTTTTTTGCCCGCATTGATATGGCGTTTCCCCTTGTTAACGCGCCTCTTTTAGCAGCTCGAGAGCCGCTTGGGAACAACATTATCGTGTATTCTGCATACAGAATTCACTTGACAAGACGCGCGCCGTGGCGATGCTGCGCAGGCTCTCGCATTGGTTAAGGGAAGAGGAGGAGGGAGAGATGACGAAGGCGCGACGGTGGTGGTCGGTATTGGCTTCGGCGGTGATTCTGGGCGTTGGCGCGGCTTCGCCGGCGGCCTGGGCCGGCGATACGAAAGTGACGTTCCCAGTCAGCAACGACCCGACGGAATTGCCGCAGGTCTGGCCGGAGCAGGTCGGCGTCGACTCGAGCAAGCTCGTCAAACTATCCGAATGGATCCGCGACTTGAAGCTCGATATCCGCAGCCTCGTCGTCGTGAAAGACGGCAAGGTCGTCTTCGAGCGTTACAGCTCCGGCCTGACGCGCGACAACAATTACGAACTCTACTCGATCACCAAGGCGGCGACGTCTTTGCTCGCCGGCGATCTCATCGGCGAAGGCAAGATCAGCCTCGACAGTTCGGTCAAGGACGTACTCGAAAAGCCGCGCCCGGATCTGAAGGAAGCGCTTGCCGACAAAGGAAAGGTAAAGCTCCGCAACGTCCTCAATATGACGACGGGGCTGCGCTACGATTTCAAGCCGCCGAACGATCCGATCTACTATGAAGCGCCCGATCGCCTGAAGCTCGCCGCCACGACGACGCCTGAGCTCGAGCCCGGCAAAGTCTTCCAATATATGGACGTCAATCCGATCCTGGCGACCGCGATGCTGTCGGCCGCGGCCGGAAAGAAACTCGAAGACTACGCCGACGAGAAGCTTTTCAAGCCGCTCGGCATGAAACATGCCGCCTGGGTGCGCGCGGATGAAAAAGGCCTTGTTTCCGGCGGATGGGGCTTGCGGCTGCGCGCCGTCGACATGGCGCGTCTCGGCATGCTGGCCCTTCAGGACGGCCGCTGGGAAGGCAAGCAGGTCGCCCCGGCCGCCTGGGTGAAATCGATGACCACCGGCCAAAGCACGCCGTTTTTTGGCTATTACTGGTGGGTCAACAACATCGTCGAAGGCGGCGACGAGGGCGGAACGCAGCCAGAATTCGACACGATGGGCTTCAAGGGTCAGAACATCGTCGTCCTGCCGAAGCACAACGCTGTCGTGACGATGACGAGCATGCTGTCGCCAAACGGCGGCCTGCGCGACGCTCAATGTCTGCAAATTATCCGGTACATGATGAGCCAATACATTCTGCCTGCGCTCGACGCGAAGCGTTCCGAGCCGTCCGAGGCGCAGAAACAGGCGCTGCTGAGCGAATTGCAATTGGCGGAAGATAGCAAAGGCGTCCCCGGCTTCAGCGCCGACCCGACCGATACGCCGCAATAAAAACAAGCGCGGCCGTTCGCTGGTCTATCCGGCGAACGGCTGCTCGGTCGGATAGGGAAGGAAGGCTCACAAAGGGCCCAAGGTCGAAGGCGGTCGTAATGCGGATTCTCATTCTCAATCCCAATTTCAGCGAAGGCGTCACCGAGCGCCTGATGGCTGCAGCCGTCAAAGTCGCTGCGCCCGGCGTGACGATCGCCTCCGCCACGGCGCCGCGCGGCGTGCCTTATATTTCGACAAGGGCCGAGGCGCAGATTGGCGGCGCCATCGCGCTCGAGATGCTCGCGGAGCGGCATCGCGATTTCGACGCTGCGATTATCGCCGCCTTCGGCGATCCCGGCCTCTTCGGCGCCCGTGAATTGTTCGATATTCCGGTGGTCGGCATGGCCGAAGCCGCGATGCTGACCGCATGTATGCTCGGCCGGCGTTTCGCCATCGTAACCTTCGCGCGCGCCCTCGGCCCTTGGTACCAGGAATGCGTCGAGATGCATGGCATGAAGGAGCGATGCGCGGGCCTTTGCATGGTTGACGAGCCATTCGACAAGGTCAGCGACGTCCAAGTCGAAAAAGAAGACCTGCTCGTCGCCGAAGCGAACAAAGCCGTTCGTTCCCTGGACGCCGACGTCATCATTCTCGCCGGCGCGCCGCTTGCCGGCTTGACCGAGAAAGTACGTGAGAAAATTCCGGTCCCCGTCGTCGATCCCATCGCCGCCGCCGTCAAACAGGCGGAGGCCCTGGTAACGCTCGACCTCAGGAAAGCGGTCGCGGGAAGCTTTCGCCGCCCCGACGGCAAACCGACGCGCGGCCTGCCCCAAGCTCTCGCGCAGCGTATCGAGCGAACCGACGCTGAAACCGACGCGAACAAAATCCGACGTACGTCTTAGCGATTGCGACGGACCCGTAACACGCGGCCGCCGCTTCGCGGATAAATCGCGGGGCCGCCTGGGAGGAGTTTATGACCACAATGACAGCGCCGATCGCCATCGCAGAGAGCCGTCCCACCGCCGTCCGCTGGCGCATCTTCATTCTCATGCTTGCGCTCATCGCGTTGAACTACATCGATCGCGCGTCGCTCTCCGTCGCCATGCCGATGATCGCAAAAGAGTTCAACCTGAACGCTTCGACGCAGGGCGCGTTGTTGAGCTCGTTCTTCCTCGCCTATGCCGCCATGCAAATTCCCGGCGGCTTTTTGACCGACCGCTACAAGCCGCGCCTCATGATCGCGGCGGCGACGCTCGGCTGGGGCGCGTTCCAAGCCCTGGCGGCGCTGTCCACCAGCTCTCTTGGCCTTCTAGTGACGCGCCTCGGCCTTGGCGTCGCCGAAGCGCCGATCTATCCGGCGGGCGGCAAACTCAACGCCATATGGATGACGCGCAACGAACGCGCGCGCGGCGCCACCCTGCTCGACGGCGGCGCACCGCTCGGCGCCGCGCTCGGCGCGCTCATCATCTCCGGACTCATCTCCGAATTCGAATCCTGGCGCGTGTCGTTCGCCATCGCCGGCATCGGCACGGTTCTCTGTGGCGGCTTTGCCTGGTGGTACATCAGAAATGAGCCCGGAGAGCATCCTGCCGTCAATGACGCTGAAGCGCGCTTCATCGCCGAAGCGCACAAGCAGGAAGACGCGGCGGCTGCTGCGCCGACAGGCGGCAGGCTCAGCGATTTCTTTCGCTATCGCTCCGTGTGGTGCATGGGCCTCGGCTGGATGTTCTTCAATGTCGTTTTTTACGGCCTGCTGACCTGGATGCCGAGCTATCTCTACGACGTCCACGGCCTGGACATCAAACATCTCGGCGGCTCGCTCTTTACGATGTTCTTTGCGGGCTTCGTCGGCGAACTCATTGGCGGTCAGGTCGCCGACTTCTGGCGCGCGCGCGGCGGCTCGCCGAACACGATCTTTCGTACGCTCTTCTCGATTGCGGCGATCGTCGCCACCATCTCCGTCTTTCTGGTCGCCTATGTCGACGATTCGACCATGGTCGTCGCGCTGCTTTCCGCAACGCTGTTCTTCTTGCGATGGTGCGGCATGTATTGGGCGATTCCGTCGATCTTAGGGTCGCGCGCCCGGTCGGGATTTCTCGGCGGATTCATGAATCTCGGCGGCAATCTGGCGGGCATGGCGACGCCGCTCATCGTTGGCGCCATTGTGCAATCGACCGGTTCGTATTTCCTCGCACTCATGTTCTTCGCTGTTGCGGGCGCTGCTTTGCTGGCCTGCTCGCTGGCGATCGACTACGACCGGCGAATTCCTATATGACGATCTCGGCGATCCTCCACATCAGCCTTGCGGCCGAGTTTCTATCTCAAGGACGGGACGGCGTGCGGATGCGTCAAGTCGAATGTGTCATTGCGCAAGGGATCCAGAGCCGTTCCCTCCGAGGCGTCGAATGCGCGAGGCCGTCGCGCGACGCCGGGCGAAGTCTGCGGCAAAGCGCTAAGCGCGTCGGCCTCCAGACGCGACGCGCCCAGTTGCAGCAATTGACCGGCGAGCGGATCGGCTTTTGGCTTGTTCTTTTCCGGCGCGATCGGCGGCAAGGCGCCATAGGGACCTTGCGAAACGTGCGAAGGGGTCGAGGGCGGATGCGCCGCATCCTTGGTCTTCGTCTCGCCGGCAAGACCCGCCGGAATTGACGCTGACAGCAGCAACAACGTCGCGGCGACCCGAAGCATGAGCGAAACAGGACTCTTTGACCCGCCGAAGATTTCGACGGCGCGAGAATAACAATTCTTCCCGCGATTGGTCACGGGCTAAATTATTCGCACGTTTTTCGCTTATTCCTAGTCGTCCGGATGGAGGGTCAGCGAAGCCACGCCCGCCGATAATTCCAGTCCGCCTTGAAGCTGAACGGATAGCGGTTGCAGCGTAGTGGCTCGATCGGATCCGCCCACCAGCGCATTGGCCCCAACGCCCGCCCCCAAAGCCGCGGAGGCCGCCAGCCCGGCATAGTCTCCCGCAAGGGCGCCTTTACGCGGGCCATTGGTTGGAGCAAGCACTGTCCACGCTAAAACGCCCTTTGTCGTGGCCCCAATGTTGATGCCGAACTTATGGATTTGACCCCAATATTTTTCGGTAAATCCACGGTCCGTTTTGAACACGCACTCCATCTCCCGCGAGCCGGTGAGGATGAAGCCGAGACCGCCTGAGACATCGCAGCGCAGAATGCCGACCTTCGCGCGCTCCTCAGCGCCCGCGAAAGAAGGCAGTATGGCGAAAGCGATAGAAGCGGAAATGCAGACGGTCGAAACGCGCATTCACGTGCCCCGATAACGAAAGACGTCATATATCATAAAAGTTGTTGTGCGGGACGCCGGCCTTTGCGGGTCGGTCGGGACTGAGGGACCTCTTCGGCTGCCTCGCCAGGCGGTTCTCCTTCAATATCCTTGCGCTCGCTGTCCTCTCTAGCGATCAACTCTTTCGCCATTTGCCAATGGCGCTCCGCCTGCCCCTCGGGATAGCCTTCTTGCTCCCAGAGATAGAACGCCATTTCGGCGATTCGTTTCTCTCGATCGTCCATCCCTTTCAGCCTCCCGCGGCAGACAAAGCGGCCGGCGCATCGATCGGGCCGAGATCGCGAACGTCCCGCGGCCTGATCTGTAAGTCCCTGAGTTGCTCGGGCGGAAGTTTCAGAGGTGAAAACTCCGCCGAACTGCCGAGAGGCGCGAGCCGAAGCACCGCCTTCAGCGCCTCGTCCCGGGCCGTGGCGGCGACCCAAAGGTGCGGGGTGTCGCCCTGCTCGTCATGAGAAACTGCCACGATTTGAAGGTTTTCGGACTCCAAACTGCTCATTGGTCAGACCCCATGTTCAGCTAATTTGAAGTCAAACGTCCGGACAACCCTAAGAGTTCCTTCACTCAACCTTATATCCATGACGCGGGCGTACAATGGAACCCTTTTGGTTGGTCCCGGTTGTGACGGACTATGAAACACGTTTCGCAACATAGCTCGCTCGGCGTCGCTTTCACGATGTCGTTTCTTGCCGGCTTCTCGGTCGTCCTGGTCCATTTTGTGTGACGCTACGTACGGCGTACGCACTATCGGGTGACGCGGTAGGACGGAGCGCTTCGGGCCATCGAGATCGCGATCAATCCAGCGTTCTTTAGCAGGTACGCGCGCGAGAGAGCCGCGCTTTTCACGCCGGCAGGCTCATTCGTCGTTCGAAGCGTTGAGACTATCCAATGGGATCGTGTCGGACTTCGAGCCCGATCTTTGCTTTTCGATCCGCTGTTCGTCCGCGATCGCGCGGTCCAGGACGTCGATCTGTTCCTGCAGATAGACAAGTTTTTCGACGATCTCGAGCGGGTCGTTTGCTTCGCGATACTGCTCCGCAAGCGCGCGTCGTTCCGAGCAGCGATCGTTTCTGATCTTGTTCAGCCTGGACACATGATTGTCGGCCATCCGTAGCGACCTCCTCAGCGTAGGGGTCAAATGAGCGCCATAAGATGTTTGTTCCGGACGACATAGCCATCGA
>JASLHV010000255.1 GCA_030153205.1 Roseiarcus sp.
TTCGCGGCGTTGGCGCGGCGCTCGCCCTGGTTCGACGCCGTCTGGACCGACGGGCGGCCGCGCTGGACGGAGCTTCTCGCCTGGGCTCGGCTCCTCAGCCGTCTACGCGGTGCGCATTTCGCCCGCGTCTACGACCTGCAATATAACCGGCGCAGCGCGACCATCTATCGCTTGCTGGGCGGACGCCGCGGGCCGCCCTGGCTAGGCAAGACGCCGGATTGCGCCTTTCCAGAGCCCGCCTATCCGGCGGAAGCCGGCAATGTCGCGCGGATACGGCTGCACTTGGAGAGCGCCGGCGTCCCGAGCGCCGGCGAACCAGACCTCGGCTGGCTTAGCGACGATGTCGGCGATCTCGCGCCGCCGGGACGTTTCGTCCTGATGGCGCCCGGCTGTTCGCCGCATCTACCGCAAAAGCGCTGGCCGCCGGAATATTACGCGGAACTCGGCAGAAGGCTCGCCACGCGCGGCTATCAGACAGCGCTGGCCGGGACGGCGGCCGACCGACCGACGATCGAGGCTTTGCGGGCGCGCTTACCCGACGCCGTGGATCTCTCGGGACGTACGAACTTTTTCCAATTGGCGTCACTCGCCCGCGCTGCCGCGGCAGTGATCGGCAACGACACCGGCCCGATCTTTCTCAGCGCGAAAGTCGGCGCGCCGACGCTGACTTTGATGTCGTCCCATACCGACGAGAAGCGCTCGGCGCCGCGCGGGCGCGCCTCGCGCTGGCTCAAAAAGGACAATCTCGCCGATCTGAGCGTCGATGAGGTCGAGGCGGCGCTGAACTTGCCGTGAGCGCAATCAGGCTTTGCGCGCATGATCCAATACGAAGCGGGCGAAACGCTCGTATTGCGTATCGACGGCGAAGTCGCGCGCGAGCGCCGCGCAAGCCGTGCGCACTTTGTCGAGAGCGCCGCGATCGCGCGAGACTTCGATCAGCTTTGCGGCAAGATCCTCGGCGTCGCCTGGCGCATAGGAGACGCCGATCTTCTGTTCGGCGATGATCTCCTGCGCCTCCATTGTGAGGCTCGAAACCATGGCGAGGCCGAAATTCACATAGTCGAAAAACTTGATCGGCATCGCGACTTTGCTGCCGGCTTGATAGGGCAGGAGGCCGATATCGGCTTTCTCATAGGCGTCGATCAGTTGTTCGCGGTTCAACTGGCCGAGATAGTCAACCAGATCTCTCGCTTGCGCGCGCCACACATCCTCGCGCTTTGGCCCATCGCCGGCGATGACGATGCGCAGGGGCGCGCCGCTGCCGCGAATCTTCGCGGCCGCCGCCAGCACCGTACCAATGTCGTAGCCCTCTCCGAGCGAACCGGCGTAGATGGCGACCGCTTGTTCGGCGGAGGTCTCGGCCGGGCCGCTCGGGGTGAGATGCGAAGCCCAGTAGAAGACTTGGCGTTCAACGCCCGGTGGCGTCAGGCGCTGTGCGTAAGTCCGCGACACGAAAGACGTCGCGGCGTAGCAGCGCAAACGAAGCCCGCGCGAAGCGATAAGCACGCCGTAAGCGAACTTACGCACAGCCGCACTCATTCCGCCGCGCCGTGACGTGTCGGCCTCCGGCCACAGGTCGATCAGATCGGCAATGACGGGAGTACGGAATAGGAGCCCATAGAGAAGGGCGATCCAGCCGACGAAAAACAGCGGTTCGCCGACCAAGACGACCTCAGGCCGTGGACCGCGAGCGATACGCCAGAGCGCTTTGACGCCAAAAAAGACCTCATGGCCGATACGGGCCGGCGACACATTGTGCTGATAGGCGGTCGAGCGAATCTGACGCAGATAGGGCAGGCGTTGTCCGTTCTCAGCCAGCGCGGCGTCGGAGCGACGCTGTTTCGCATTATGGACGAAATCCGAGCAATAGAATTCCGGCGCAGCGCCAAGCGCGATGAGCTTCTCACAGAGATTCACGTAGCGGTCGTTGGAGCCCGGTTCCGACGGCAAGCTCGCATAGGGACGGATAATCGCGACGCGCAACGCTTGTGACGCCTTTCAGACCGCACGCAAAGGCGGGAGCCGCTGGCGCCAGCCCCGGTGAGCGAAAACTTCGTTGCCCGCGTAGGTCATTGATCATCCTTAACCGCGCGCCGCCCAGCGAAACCGCGTCGGGCGGGGAGGCTTACGGCCGAAGCTGTAGAAAATCCAGCCTGAATCTCGGTTAATCTCGAGCACCGACGACGGTTTGGTGACTTGCGGATCGGCCCAATTCAGCCTATCGCCTGCCGTCCAAGGCGGCCGCGCCCGCGGCGGCGGCGATCGAGCGAGCGCGAGGGACGTGAAACGGATTTTTGATATCGCCGTCTCTGCATTGGTTCTGACGCTCGGCGCGCCCTTCCTGGCGATCATCGCTTTGCTGGTGCGCGTCAAGCTGGGATCGCCGGTTCTTTTCGTTCAGACGCGGCCGGGCCTGCATGGCGCGCCATTTCGGATGCGGAAATTTCGCTCAATGACCGACGGGCGCGACTCCACTGGGGCGCTGCTCGACGACGCTCAGCGCCTGCCGCCTTTCGGCCAATGGCTCCGCTCGACCAGTCTCGACGAACTTCCCGAATTGTGGAACGTCCTCGTTGGCGACATGAGCCTCATCGGGCCTCGCCCTTTGCTCATGGAATATGTGCCGCTCTACAGCTCGGAACAGGCGCGCCGTCACGAGGTCAAGCCCGGCATTACCGGCTGGGCGCAGGTCAACGGGCGGAACGCTTTGTCCTGGGACGAGCGGTTTCGCCTCGACGTATGGTACGTCGATCATCGTTCTTTTCTTCTTGATCTGAAGATACTTTTTCTTAGTGTCGCCAAAATTCTCAAGCGCGAGGGGATCGCCCATGACGGCGCGGCGACAATGCCGAAATTCGTCGGCTCCGCCGGTAAGAGCAGACGATCGTGAACGCGCGGCTTCTCATTCTCGGCGCCGGCGGCCACGGCAAAGTCTCGGCGGATTGCGCCGCCGAGCAGGGACGATGGTCGGGAATTGAATTTTACGATGATCGCTGGCCCAATTTGGACGCCTGCGCGCATTGGCCCGTCGCCGGCACGGGCGAGGATTTGCTGCGCCAACCCGTCGAAGCTTGCGACGCCTTTGTCGCTATCGGCGACGCCGAGATGCGGCTCGCCTGGATCGCGCGGATACAAAAAGCCGGATTGCCCTTGGCGACGATCATCCATCCCCGCGCCGCTGTCAGCGTGGGCGCTGCGCTTGCGCCGGGCGTTCTTGTCGTCGCTGGCGCGGTGGTGAATATCGGGGCGCGGCTCGATGAAGGCGTCATCGTCAACACCGGCGCGACGGTCGATCATGATTGTGTCATGGAAGCTGGGGCGCATATATGTCCCGGCGTTCATCTCGCCGGCAATGTCGATGTCGGCCGCGCCGCCTGGATCGGCATTGGCGCTTCCGTGCGCCAAGGCGTTAAGATTGGGGCCGGCGCGACGATCGGCGCCGGCGCCGTCGTGGTCGCGGATATTCCTCGAGGCGTGACCGCGATCGGCGTGCCGGCGAAGCCCCGAGCAAGCAAGGAAGACGGACGCTGATGCTGAATACTTCGTTCGCGCCGTGGCCGAATTTTTCCGAAGAGGAGATCGATGCTGTCGCCCGCGTCTTGCGCTCAGGCCGGGTCAATTACTGGACCGGCGACGAGGGCAAGGCCTTCGAGGCGGAATTTGCAGCCTGGTGCGGCTCGCGCCACGCCATCGCCCTCGCCAATGGCACGGTCGCGCTCGAACTCGCTATCCGCGCCTTGAAGATCGGCCCCGGTGACGAGGTGATTGTCCCGTCGCGTACTTTCGTTGCGACGGCGTCCTGCGTGATCGCGTGCGGCGCCGTGCCGGTTTGCGCCGACATTGATCTCGATTCGCAGAATATTACCGCCGAGACGATCGCCGCGGCGCTGAGCCCGCGCACCAAAGCCGTCATTTGCGTCCATCTCGCCGGCTGGCCCTGCGACATGGACCCGATCATGGCGCTATGCGAATCGCGCGGCCTCTATGTCATCGAAGATTGCGCCCAGGCGCATGGCGCACACTACAAGGGCCGTTCGGTTGGCGCGATCGGCCATATAGGCTGCTGGTCCTTCTGCCAGGACAAGATCATCACCACGGGTGGCGAAGGCGGCATGGTGACGACGGATCGAGGCGACTGGTTCGAGGCCATGTGGGCCTATAAGGACCATGGCAAGTCCTGGGCCGCCGTTCATACGAAACAACATCCGCCGGGATTTCGCTGGTTGCATGAGAGTTTCGGCAACAATTTCCGCATGACCGAGATGCAGGCGGCGATCGGCCGCATTCAATTGCGGCAGCTTCCGGCGTGGCGCAAAGCGCGGATCGAGAATGCAAAGAAAATCTGGCGCGCGGCGGCGCAGATCCAGGGTTTGCGCGCCCCAACGCCGCCGGAGGGCTTCGATCACGCCGCCTACAAGGCTTATGTTTTCGTACGTCCCGGCGCGCTGGTTGACGGCTGGACGCGTGATCGCATCGTCGCCGCGATCGAGGCGGAGGGCGCGCCCTGTTACATGGGTTCGTGCTCGGAAATCTATCTTGAAAAAGCTTTCACCGACGCTGGTCTTGCTCCCAAGCAGCGCTTGCCGTCCGCGAAGGCGCTGGGTGAGGATAGTTTGATGTTCCTCGTTCATCCGACATTGCAGGATTCAGAAATCAACACGGCTTGCGAAGCGCTGCGAAGCGTGATGGCCAAGGCGACTCAGAACTAGGCGGCGCGCATGAGCGGTGAAATCAAAATTGCGCCTTCGATCCTTGCTGCGGACTTCGCGCGCTTCGGCGAGGAGGTGCGCGCCATCGACGAGGCGGGCTGCGACTGGATCCATGTCGACGTGATGGACGGCCATTTCGTACCGAACATCACTTTCGGACCGCGGGTCGTCGAAGCGATCCGGCCATGGACAAAAAAGCCGATCGACGTTCACTTGATGATTGCGCCGGTCGATCCCTATCTCGAGGCCTTCGCCGAAGCCGGCGCGGACCGCATCACGGTTCACGCCGAAGCGGGGCCGCATCTCGACCGCAGCCTGCAGACGATACAGAAACTCGGCAAAAAGGCCGGCGTCGCGGTCAATCCAGCGACGCCAGAGGACGCTGTCGCCTATGTCCTCGATCGCGTCGAGACGGTCCTGGTGATGACGGTCAATCCCGGCTTTGGCGGCCAGGAATTCATTCCCGCGACGCTGGATAAGGTCCGACGCGTCCGCGCGATGATCGGCGCGCGGCCGATCGAACTTGAGGTCGACGGAGGCATCGCCGTTTCGACGGCCGGCCGGGTCGCGGAGGCGGGCGCCAATGTTTTCGTGGCGGGATCGTCGATCTTCGGATCGGGCGCTTACGCCGCGGCGATCGACGCCCTTCGGTCGGCGGCGACAAGCGGCGTCAAAAGATAAAAGCTCAGAGCTTCTTGCCGTCTGGGCCGATCGTCTTGAGATAGGCGATGACGTCGTCGATCTCGTGCTGGGCCGCAAGGCCGGGGAAGGTCATTTTTGTGTCCGGCACTTTCGCTTTTGGATTCTTGAGATATTCGGCGAGCGTCGCCTCGTCCCAAGTGAGGCCGGAATTTTTGTTGGCGTCGCTGTAATTGTAGCCGGGATAAGTCCCCGCCTTGCGGCCGACGACACCATTGAGCACCGGCCCGACGCCGTTCTTGGCGTTCTCGCCGATCTGGTGGCAGGCCTTGCATTTGAGGAAGACTTTTTCACCGACTGCGGCGTCTTGGGCCGAAGCGTCGGAGATCGCAAATAGGCCGGATGAAAGGGCGGCGGCGACGCCGATGGCGATTCGCGTTGTTCGATCCAGCACTTGATTATTCCTCCCGACCCAAAGATCCCACCCGCATCTTGTCAAATTTCGGTCGGAATGGGCAAGCGACCCTTCGTCGCAAGCGGAGCAGCGCCGCCGCCACTGGCTGGGCGTCGATCTGAAATTCGGCCCCAAGCATCGGCGGCTGCGGTGCAGCCTTGGCCGCGCGAACTATCTTGCGCGCTTCCAGACGGTTTCCGCTGAGCTGCCGATGCTAGGGACGGGGTTATGAGTCACCATGGCCTCATCGGAGATAGAGACTACGCTGCGCTTCGCATCCATCCCGTTAAAACGCTTCGCCGAGCTACCGACGACATGTAGCAAGACCTCCTTCGCCGCTTCGTCGACCGAATAAGTACCGTAGTAATCGATCGTTGCATTGTCCTTGTCTGGATCGATGATCATCTCGCCGAAGTGGCCGGCTTCATCGAACATGAATGTGCCGAGCGGATGTTCGCTCCAGGGCGTCGACTTCACGCCTTTATCGTTCGTGTTGACGACTGATGATAGAATCCATGTTCCGATCAACTGCTCCTTCAGCGATTTCGTCTGAGCGTCTGCGGCGTTGGTCAGAGCCATGGAGCCAATCAGAAAAGCTGCTCTCAATATCCCGCATTTCATTTGGTCCTCCCGTACGAAATTGCCGGAAAAGGCTACAGCCGCAACGGGCGCGCCGGCTTGACGCTTCGTCACGGTTTGAGCCTCACACGAAAACCGAGGAAGTAGATCGTGCGCGCCCGCAGATAGCTAGGGTCAGAACCCATAAATTGATCGAAAAATATTGGATGACGACTTCGCCTCTAGGACGGACCTCAATCAGCCGGTCAATAGATTGCCCATATTGATCGCCAGTTGAGCGTCGAAAGCTCGCTTGTAGGCGGGCCGCGCTTCGCCGCGGGCCACATAGGCGGCAAGGTTCGGATATTCGTTCAGAATGCCCGACGATTTCAACCTGAGCAGGACCGACGCCATCATCAGGTCGCCCGCGCTGAACGGACCATCGAGCCAGTCGGCATCGCCCAGGCGAGCGGAAAGTTGGTCCAGCCGGTCGCGGATACGATCCTGGACCAGAGGCAGGCGCGCTGCATGCCAGGGTTTGTCGCCTTCCAAAAGCTTCGCGGTTCCAAGTTCTAGAATCGGCGGCTCAACAGTGTTGAGCGCGGCAAACATCCATGTGATCGCGCGCGCCCGTGCATTGGCGTCGTCCGGCAGCAGGCCAGCATGGCGCTCGGCGATATGGAACACGATCGCGCCTGTCTCGAATAGGGCGAGATCGCCTTCCTCATAGGTCGGTATCTGGCCGAATGGATGCAGCGCCCGATGCGCGGGCTCCTTCATCGCGCGGAACGAAACGAGGCGAACCTCGTAGGGTTGGTCCACTTCTTCAAGCGCCCAGCGAACGCGCGTATCACGCGCCAACCCTTTGCCGCCATCGGGCGATCGTTCAAAGGCGGTAATGGTGATCATCGCGAGGCTCCTTCTTGTCTAAAATCATCGGCTGCAGGGTGGGTGCTCTGGCTGCAGAATTGATCTCCAGATAGCGAAGGCGCGAGATCATTTTCTGAAGCTGTCCGCGGTTGGTTTTGAATCTACTTTTCGGTCTTGTAAGAGAGGTCGCCTGATTCGAACCTCATGTGAGACCTGTTAATGTCCCTTTATCTCAAGCGTAGTCCGAAGCCTTGGAGGGACCGCTTCTATTCGAGAATTCCGTACAAATGCGCGTTCTATCAAATGGATCGGCCTGATGCGGAGGAATATTCAATGAAGATCTGCGACGCCGATTCAGCTCGGTAATCTCGTTCGTTCCGTTCATATTGTGGGGATTGCCACATCATGGGAAGATATCACATGCTTGTGTTTAATATACAGGGGCACAGGCCGACCAATAAGACTCTTCTCACAATGTAAATACAAAGCAGATTTGACGCGTACAGGCTTGTGCTGCTGCGTCTAATCGGAGTCTTCATCTCCGAACATAATATTATAACGCTGGAGGAGATACCATGGCTGACATCCGACTGGTCTCATTGCACGGCGAAGCTATTCACCTCGGAAGCGAAGCTATCGCATTGTTACGTCAATCGTTGCGCGGAGATGTTTGTCTTCCCGGCGAGCCAGGCTACGACGAAGCTCGTACGATCTGGAATGCGATGATCGACCGTCGTCCTGGCGTCGTCGTGCGTTGCAAAGGCGCCTCGGACATTATCCACGCGGTCCAGTTCGCGCGTGAGCATGACGTCTTGCTCGCGGTACGCGGCGGCGGACATAATATAGCCGGCAATGCTGTCTGTGAGGGCGGGCTTCTCGTCGACCTTTCGCTGATGCGTTCTGTGCGGATTGATTCCGTTCGCCGTACGGCGCGTGTCGAACCGGGCGCCACGCTCGGTGAATTCGATAAAGAGGCGCAGTCGTTCGGACTCGCTACCCCGCTCGGCATCAACTCGACCACCGGGGTCGCCGGCCTGACGCTGGGGGGCGGTTTCGGATGGCTCAGCCGCAAGTTCGGGCTCGCCGCCGACAATCTCATCTCGGTCGACGTCGTAACGGCTGACGGCAAGCTTGTGCAGGCCAGCACAACGGAGAATGCGGACCTGTTCTGGGCGCTCCGAGGCGGCGGCGGCAATTTCGGCGTCGTGACTTCGTTTGAGTTCCACCTGCATCCCGTCGGGCCAATGGTACTATCGGGACTCATTGTCCATCCCTTCGCGCAGGCGAACAAACTTCTCGCGGGGTATCGCGAGGTAGCCGCGCGAGCCCCTGACGAACTCACGGTATGGGTAGTGCTCAGGAAGGCGCCACCCCTGCCTTTCCTCCCCACTGAGGTCCACGGGAAGGAAGTTCTCGTCTTCGCCGTCTGCTACCAAGGCGACGAAGGCGCGGGCCAGCGTGCGCTTGAGCCGCTGCGGGCGCTGGGAAAACCGATCGCCGAGATGATCGGCATGCAGCCCTATGCGGCGTGGCAGACGGCGTTCGACCCGCTCTTAACCCCTGGCGCCCATAATTATTGGAAGTCGCACAATTTTGCCGAGCTCAGCGACGGCCTTGTGAGCGCCATCACAAGCTACGCAGGGATGCTTCCGACCGGCGAGTGCGAGATTTTCATTGGCCAATTGGGGGGCGCGACAAGTCGGGTGGCTGTTGACGCCACGGCCTATCCCCATCGCAATGCAAATTTTGTCATGAACGTGCATACGCGATGGCGCGAAAAAGCCGACGAGAAGCGGTCAATCGATTGGGCGCGGAAGTTATTCAAAGACGCATCGCCCTTTGCAACCGGCGGCGTGTACGTCAATTTCATGCCGGAGGACGAAATAGATCGCGTGTCCAGCGCATATGGCGCCAATTACGCCCGCCTCGCCGCGCTGAAGGCCAAATACGATCCGGGCAACCTCTTCCGGCTCAATCAGAACGTGCAGCCGCCCGCCCGCCGGCCGGCCGCCTAAGGAGTAGGAAGAGTCCGGCGGCTGACGGCCAACGGAGGCGAGCTTGGAAATCGGCGATTGGTTGCGCGGTCTCGGATTGGCGCTCTACGAACAATCTTTCCGGGAGAATGGGATCGACTTCGAAGTCCTACCGCAACTGACTGTTGAGGATCTCAAAGAGATCGGCGTCCAAGCCGTTGGTCACAGGCGAAAGATTTTGGACGCCATCAGCCTGCTGCCGGCTCAACCGCCGGCGCGTCAAGTACAATCACTGCCTGAACGTCGACACCTCACGCTGATGTTCGTCGATCTCGTTGGTTCGACGGACATCAGCCGCCGTCTGGATCCTGAAGAGTTGCGCGACCTCATGCGCGCTTATCAGAACACTGTTGCGGGTGAAATCGTCCGGCTCGATGGCCATGTCGCGAAGTTCTTTGGGGATGGAGTGCTCGCCTATTTCGGCTGGCCACGAGCTAGAGAGGACGCCGCTGAGCGCGCCGTCCGAGCTGGACTCAGAGTCGCGAAAGCCGTCGAAGCCATGTCTCCTGACTCTGGGCATCTGTTGGAGACACGCATCGGCATCGCAACCGGACTCGTGGTGGTCGGCGATCTACTCGGCGAAGGAGCTGCAAAAGAGGAGAATGTAAGCGGGGAAACGCCGAATCTCGCTGCGCGTCTCCAGCAAGTCGCCGAACCGGGCGCCGTCGTTATCGCGGAGAGTACGCGTCGTCTCATCGGCGACTTGTTCGAACTGGAAGGGCTCAGCTCTTTCACGCTCAAAGGCTTTTCGGAGCCGGTGCGGGCTTGGCGGGTCGTCGGCGAAGGCAGTGCGGAGAGTAGGTTCGAGGCGCTGCATGGAGCGCGGATGACCCCCCTCGTCGGACGCGATGAGGAACTGCATCTCATGCTGTCGCGCTGGCGGCTTGCGGAGGGACGGGCGGGGCAGGTCGTCCTTATTTCGGGCGAGCCGGGGATTGGAAAATCAAGATTGACGATGGCGTTGCGCGAAAAATTGCAGATTCACCCGATCAAGGTCGTCACTTACGCCTGCTCGCCCCAACATACGAACAGTGCGCTTTTTCCGTTCATATCCCAGATCGAGCGCGCGGCTCGGTTCGCATCTGATGATGCCTCGGAGAAACGGCTGGCGCGCCTCGAAACGCTCCTGAGCGAGGAGGATGCAAGCCCGGGTTCACTGCCGTTATTTGCCGACCTGCTTGGAGTTACCAACCCGACGTCCAGCGCAGGGCCGGATTTGTCTCCACAGCAAAGAAAGGCGCTCCTCTTTCGCGCCTTCATGGCCCGATTCGAGCGAATCACGGCGCGCGGGCCCGTCTTGATAGTGCTCGAAGATGCGCATTGGCTCGATCCGACGTCGCGCGAACTTTTCGATCAGATCGTCAGTCGGCTGCATGAACTGCCTGTTTTGCTTGTCGTGACGTTTCGCCCCGACGTCCCAGCGCCGTGGATCGGCTCTCCGTATGTCATGTTGCTGACATTGAATCGCCTGCAACAAGCACAGGCGATTACACTCGTCGATCGGATTACAGGCGGGAAGGGGCTGCCCGCGGAGGTGCTCGAGCAGATACTGGCGCGAACGGAGGGCGTCCCCCTCTTTACCGAAGAACTCACCAAAGCGGTCTTGGAAGGCGGCATTCTCCGCGACGCCGGCGACAAATACGTACTCGCCGGACCGCTCCCGCCCGTGGCGATCCCGGCGACGCTGCACGATTCGTTGATGGCGCGGCTAGATCGCCTGGCTCCCGTGAAGGAGGTCGCTCAAATCGGCGCCTGTATCGGGCGTGAGTTCGATCATGAACTGCTCGCGGCGATCGTATCGATGTCTGAGCCGGAACTCGCAACGGCCCTTGATCGTCTGCTCGCGGCTGAGCTCATCTTTCGCCAGGGCGTTCCGCCTGCCGCCACTTACGTCTTCAAACACGCGCTGGTGCGTGACGCCGCGTACGAAAGCCTGTTGAAGCGGCGCCGGCAGGAGCTGCACGCCCAAATCGCCGCATCGATCGAGGCGCGGTTCCCTCGACTTGGCGAAGCCCAGCCAGAGCTGGTCGCGCGCCATTTCAGCGAGGCGGGGCTCGCGGAACAAGCGGGTCCTTACTGGCTGCAGGCTGGGCGACACGCCGCTAATCGGTCGGCGAACAAGGAAGCGATCGCTCATTTGAAATCGGGGCTCGAATGCGCGCGAGCTGTCCCTCCCGGGGAATCGCGCTTACGCCTTGAACTTGCTTTGCAACTTGGACTCGGCGCCCCGCTCATTGCGACCAAGGGGTTTGCTTCGCGCGAGGTGGAAGCGGCGTACCGGCGCGCCGAGGAACTCAGCCGGGAGCTGGGCAGTGAGCCGGACTTGTTGCTTGCCTTGAGAGGGTTAACGTTCGTCTATCATGTGCGCGCCAATTTGCGGGGGGCCTCGAGACTCGTCGAAGAAACTGCGAGGTTGATGAAACGAAGCTGCGACGCGGCTCTTCACGTCGAAGCCGATCATTCGGCAGGCGCGCTCACTTTCCACTTGGGCGAATTCCAGCCGGCGCGAGACGTACTCGAGAGAGCCGCACATGCGGGTGGATATGGCGGCCGCTATCATTCTGAGATTTACGGGATCAACATAGGCGTATTCGCCCGCGCCTATATGAGCCATTGCGATTGGCATCTCGGCTATCCCGTTCGCGCGCTTGCGCTTGCGGAGGAAGGACTGGCGCTCGCCCGCGAGATTTCACATCCATTCAGCGTTGCGCTCGCGCTTAACTATTTGGCCATGTTGCACCAATTCGCCGGAAATCCCGGAGCCGCGTTACGAGCGGCGACGGAATCAGGAGACATCTGCGCCGAGCACGGCTTTGACTATTATCGCGCCTGGAGCAACGTCGTTCGAGCATGGGCCATCGCCAAATCCGGCGAATTCGATCAAGGTCTCGCCAGCTACGATGCGGCGCTCGACGATTTGCAGCGCACCAGCGCCGGCATACGTATGCCGCACTACCTCCGACTATTGGCCAGTCTTCATCGCGAGGCCGGAAAGATTTCGCTGGCGCTTCAGATCAACAATCAAGCAATCGCTATCGCGGCCGACACGGACGAGAGCTGGTGCAATGCGGAGCTTCACAGACAGCGCGGGGAGTTGATGCTGCTGGGGCAGGGCGCCAACGCCGCGAGCGAGGCGGATGCGGCGTTTCAAATTGCGATCGAAACGGCGTCCCGCCAGGGGGCGAAGTTGCCGGAGCTTCGCGCCAGCACCGCCCGCGCGAGGCTTCTTGCGATCCAGGGAAGGCGTCAGGAGGCGCGCGATATGCTCGCGCCGATCTATGGCTGGTTTAGCGAGGGTTTTGATACACGCTACCTAATGGAGGCGCGCGCGCTGCTCGAGGACTTATCGACTACGAGCGAGGGGTTGCCCGCGCCGGTAAGTCATTGATTCTACTGGCGCTCCCTACGGGACTCGAACCCGTGTTTTCGCCGTGAGAGGGCGACGTCCTGGACCGCTAGACGAAGGGAGCCTACGTTTGGCGAAGCGGCGTTCTATATCGGCGACCGGCGGGGATGGCAAGCGATGGCGCCTCTCGAAGGAACGCGCGCGACTTTCGTAAATGACGCCGAGACCTTCCTCGTCGAAAAACCGCTTTCACAAGGCTGTGATAAAAGAGACTGGCGTAACAAAATCACGCCAGTCTCCGTATTGGCTTTGAGGGCGCCTTTTGGCGGCGCGCCACGGGAGGTTTTCCTCATGGTCACCCGACGTTTTCTTCTGGCCGGCGTTGCCGCGGCTCTCGCAGCGTCGAATTTGCTGGGACGCGCCGGTCGCGCATTCGCCGCGCAGACTTTCGAAGTCACGCATACGGAGGAAGAATGGCGCAAGATGCTGAGCGCCGATCAATATGCGGTGCTCCGTCAGGCCGGCACGGAACGGCCTTTCACCAGTCCGCTCCTGAACGAGCATCGTAAGGGCGTTTTCTCCTGCGCCGGTTGCGATCGCGATCTCTTTTCTTCGACGACCAAATTCGAGAGCGGCACGGGTTGGCCGAGCTTCTGGGCGCCTTTGGACAATGCGGTCGCAACCGAAGAAGACAAGTCCTACGGCATGAGTCGCACTGCTGTGAATTGCAGCCGTTGCGGCGGCCATCTCGGCCATGTCTTCGACGACGGACCGAAGCCGACCGGCTTGCGCTACTGCATGAACGGCCTCGCCATGACGTTCAAGCCGGCGACGGCGTAAGGTTTAAGAGTCACAACAATGATCCTCTTTCTACTCGCCTATCTCGGCGGCGTGCTGACGATTCTCAGCCCCTGCATCCTGCCCGTCCTCCCCTTCGTCTTCGCGTGCGCTGATCAGCCTTTCGTACGAAGCGGCTTGCCGATGCTCGTCGGCATGGCGCTGACATTCGCGCTCGTCGCGACATTGGCCGCGGTTGCGGGAGGCTGGGCTGTCGCCGCCAATCAATACGGCCGCTTCGCGGCGATTGCACTGCTCGGCCTTTTTGGGGTGGCGTTGCTCTTTCCGGAACTCTCCGATCGCTTGACGCGGCCGCTGGTAGGCCTGGGCGATCGCTTGTCGCAATCCGCCGATAGAAGCGTCGGCGAAGGACGTTCGGATATTTTCGCCTCTCTGCTGCTCGGCGTCGCGACAGGCTTGCTATGGGCGCCATGCGCGGGGCCCGTACTCGGCCTGATCCTGACTGGCGCTGCCCTCCAAGGCGCCAGCGTGCAAACGACGCTTCTGCTTCTTATCTACGCCGCCGGCGCCGCGACCTCGCTGGCTTTGGCAATTCTCGTCGGCGGTCGGGTTTTCGCAGCAATGAAACGTTCGCTCGGCGTCGGTGAGTGGGTGCGCCGCGGTCTCGGCGCCGCCGTGCTCGCCGCCGTCGTCGCGATCGCGCTCGGAGTCGACACGGGCTTTCTGACCAACGTCTCGCTCGCCAGCACAGCCTCGCTGGAGCAAGGACTTGTCGACAAATTCCACGCGCCAAAAGAAGCCGACGCGCCTCAACCATCCTCGGTCGTGATGAACGGCGGCGACGCCATGATGAAGGCCGATACGTCAAAAATGTCCGGCTCCTCCGCTGTCATGAACGGCCCCGCTATGATGACAGGCGGCGACGCGATGATGAAAGGCAATTCCGGCGTCGTGAGCGGCGATGGCGCCATGATGATGATGAAGCCCAAGACCGCCGCCAAAAGCGAAGACTTGCCGGTGGAAGGCCGGGCGCCGTCGTTCGCCGGCGCGGTCCAGTGGCTCAATTCGCCGCCACTCACCAATGAAGCGCTCAAGGGCAAGGTGGTGCTGGTCGATTTCTGGACCTATTCCTGCATCAATTGCCTGCGCGCCATTCCTTACGTCCGGGCCTGGGCCGAAAAGTACAAAGACCAGGGCCTCGTCGTGATCGGCGTCCATGCACCGGAATTCGCCTTCGAAAAGAACGTCGACAATGTCAAAAAGGCGGCCGCCGATCTCAAACTGAGCTATCCGATCGCGATCGATAATGACTATGCGATTTGGCGTGCTTTCGACAATCAATACTGGCCAGCGCATTACTTCATCGACGCTGAAGGGCGCATTCGGCATCATCATTTCGGCGAGGGCGATTATGACGGTTCGGAGCGCGTGATCCAAAAGCTGCTCGCCGAAGCCGGCAAGAGCGCTTCCGCTGCCGACTTCGTCAAAGTGAGCGCTTCAGGCGCCGAGGCGGCGGCGGATATGAAGGACGTCGCCTCGCCGGAGACCTATGTCGGCTATGATCGCGCCGAGAATTTTGCCTCGCCCGGCGGCGCGGTTCCGGATGCGCGTCATACTTATCAAGCGCCGACGCCAAGGCTCAACGAGTGGGGCCTGACGGGAGAGTGGACCATCGCCGGCGAGCGCGCGTCGCTCAACGAGAAGGAAGGCGGCATCGTCTATCGCTTCCACGCCCGCGATCTGCATCTCGTGCTCGGTCCTGGCGAGGACGGCAAGCCGGTGCGGTTCCGCGTCACCATCGACGGCGCGGCGCCTGGCGACAGTCACGGCGCGGATGTCGACGCCGAGGGCCAGGGTACGGTGACGGATCAGCGGCTCTATCAACTGGTCCGGCAGAACGGTGCGGTCGCCGACCATACGTTCGAGATTCGATTTCTCGATCCCGGCGTTCAGGCGTACGCGTTTACGTTCGGGTGACGCGGCGTTTTCAGTTCTTCGCTGCTTCGCCGTTGTTCTGCGAAGTCGCCGGCGGCTTGGCGTCGGGGCGCTCCAAGATATGGACCTGATCGCCGTCGGCGATGCCGTCCATCGGGGTGACGATCACGCGGTCGTCCGGCGTCAGGCCCGAGGCGACTTCGATCTCCCTGCCTAGGTCACGCAAAATGTCGATCTTCTTGAACAAAACATGGCCATCGCCGCTGACGGTTGCGACACGCAAACCGTTCCGGTCAAAAATCAGCGCGCTGGCGGGAATACGAAGAGGCTGAACGTCTCTTTGGAGCTTCAGGCCGACAAGCACATAGCCGCCAGGTAGCAATTCGGCGCTATCGTTGTCCAGCGCGAGCTGCATCCGGGTCGTGCCGGTCGACGCGTCCACGGCTTGCGCCGAGGCCTCCACCACGCCTTGGAATTTTCGACCGGGATATTCCGGCGCCGTAATATCCGCTTTGGCGCCCACTTTTACCGCCGACACGTAATTCTGTGGCACGTCGACATAAACGCGCAGCTTGCGTACATCCGAGATTACGAACATCGGCGGGGCGGCGCCGACGCCGGCGTTAATCAACTGGCCGACGTCCGTCCCGCGCTGCGTGACGACGCCGTCGAAAGGCGCGGTGACGCTCTTATAGCCGGCGAGCGCGTTCAGCCGTTCGACATTGGCTTCGGCGGCTTTGACCGCCGCGCGTTTGCTGTCGAGATCGGCAGTACGTTCGTCGACGTCCTGCTGCGAGACGAAGTTGGACGAAAGCAGGGTCTGACGGCGCTTCAGGGTCACTTCCGACAGACTCGCTGCCGCCTGCGAATTGAGCAAGTCGGCGCGGGCCTGCAGTAATTGCTGATCGAGATCCGGCGCATCGATCTCGGCCAAGAGCTGGTTGGCCTTTACGCGCGCGCCGATATCGACTTTCCAGTCCTTCACATAGCCGCTGACGCGGGCGAAGATCGGCGCGCGGTAATAGGCCTCGAGTCGCCCCGGTACCGGGAGCTCCGCATCGACGGCGCCAGCCTTGGGCGCCGCCACGGCGACGGTCGGCGTCGCCTGAGCGTCCGTCCATTCGCGCAATTGGGCGCCGCTCTCTTCGCGCGCAAAAATGCCCTTGCCGACGATTACGACCGCCGCGCAAACAGCGACAAAGCCAACTAGCAGGAGCCGTCTTCTCAGGCTCCGTTCCCCTTGTTCAGGCATGCGAAGTCTCCGGGGCGGGCGTCATCTTCTTGCCCGCGCCCTTGTGAGCCAGTGTAAAGACAACTGGAACGAACATCAGTGTCGCGAATGTAGCAAAAATCAAGCCGCCGATCACGGCCCGGCCAAGCGGCGCATTCTGCTCGCCGCCATCGCCAAGGCCGAGCGCCATCGGCGCCATGCCGATGATCATCGCCAGCGCGGTCATCAGCACGGGACGGAAACGGACGAAGCCCGCTTCGAGCGCCGCGGCGACGGGATCGCCCAGTTCGGCGAGGCGTTCGCGCGCGAAGCTGACGACGAGAACGCTGTTGGCCGTCGCGACGCCCATGCACATGATCGCGCCGGTTAAGGCGGGCACGGACAGGGTCGTACTCGTTGCGAAGAGCATCCAAACGATGCCGGCGAGCGCGGCGGGCAGGGCCGTGATGATGACGAAAGGATCCGCCCAGGACTGGAAGTTCACCACGATGAGCAGGTAGATCAAGACGATTGCGCCAAGCAGGCCGAAAAGAAGGCCGGCGAAAGCGCTGTTCATCGTCTGCACTTGGCCGCGCAAGACAACGGAAGTCGCCTTGGGCTTGGCGTCGGCGCTGTCGGCGAGGACTTTTTGAATGTCGGAAGAAATGGCCCCGAGGTCGCGGTCCTGTTGCGTCGCGAAAATCTGAACCACTGGCTCGATATTATATTCCGAGAAAACCGCACTCGTCGCCGTTCGTTGGATGTTGGCGATCCCGCCCAGAATCGGCGCGATCGGCGCGCTCGCCGTCGTGATCGGCAAGGTCTGCAGCGCATTGAGCGAATCGATCCGATATTGCGGCGTTTGCATGACGATCGAATAAGAGACGCCGTTATCGGGATTGAGCCAATAGGTCGGCGAGACTTGGCTGCTACCGGCGAGATTGACGACCAGACTATTGGTGACGTCGCGCTCGGTCACGCCGACATATTCGGCGCGCGTACGGTCGACGTTGACGTTAAAGGCCGGTCCCGCGCCCGATTGCTGAATGCGCGCGTCGGCGACGCCAGGGACGCGCTTGATCTTCCGCAGCAGAAGATTGGCGTAGGCGAAATTGTCGGCGAGCTTGCCGCCGCGCACTTGCAGATCGATCGGCGCCGGCGCTCCGAAATTCAGGATCTGACTGACGATATCGGCGGGAAGGAAGGCGAAGGTCACGCCGGGAAATTGGCGCGGCAGTTCCTCGCGCAGCTTTTTGACATATTCGACGGTCGGACGGTGGTCCTCCTGAAGCTTGATCTGAACGTCGCCGTCCTGCGTCCCGATAACACCGGTATTGTTGTACGTCATGTTGATGCCGCTGATCGGCATGCCGACATTGTCCACCACGGTCGCGAGTTCGTTCGGGGGAATGATGTGGCGAATGGCCTTGCGAATGTCGGCGAATTCATTCGCGGTCTCTTCGATGCGCGTGCCGACCTGGACGCGTGCATGCATCAAAATCTGACCGGAGTCGACGGAGGGGAAGAAGTTGCGTCCGAGATAGGGCGTCAGCAGGAAAGATGCGAGGACGAAGCAGAGAAAACCGCCGATGAAAGTGGGGCGATGACGCAGCGCAAGCGAAAGAATGTCATGATAGGCGCCGCGGATCCGCTCGAATCCGGCTTCGAAGCCGCGCTGGAACAGGACGAGCGGATTGCGTGTGCGCGGCTTGGCGCCGTGCTCGTCTGAGGAATGCGGCTTTAGAAGGTAGTTGGCCATGGTCGGCACCAGCGTGCGCGACAGAATGAAAGACCAGATCATCGCGAAAATGACCGCTTCGGCCATGGGCACGAAGAGGAAGCGAGCGACGCCGTCGAGGAAGAACATCGGCACAAAGACGATGCAGATACAGAGCAGCGAAACGAATGCCGGCGTGACGATCTGGCGGGCTCCGTCGAGAATGGCCGGTTCGACCGCCTTCCCCTGTTCGAGATGATAGTTGATATTCTCGATTGTCACCGTGGCGTCGTCGACGAGAATGCCGACCGCGAGAGCCAGACCGCCGAGCGTCATGATGTTCAGGGTTTCGCCAAGCGCGGAAAGCGTCGCGATCGAGCCAAGCACGGCGAGCGGGATCGACGTCGCAATGATGATGGTCGAGCGCCAACTCCCGAGGAAGATGAGGATCATCACGCTGGTCAGGACCGCGGCGATCACGCCTTCCTGGGCGACGCCAACGAGCGCGCCGCGCACGAAGACCGATTGATCGCCGATTGGCGTAATCTTCAGCGCATCCGGGAGGCTAGCTTTGATGTCTATGAGCTTCTGCTTGATCCCAGCGATAATGTCGAGTGTCGACACCGCGCCGGTTTTCAAGACATAGAGAAGAACGGAGCGCGTTTCGTCGACGTGAACAACATTGGTCTGAGGCGGATTGCCATCTCTGACATGGGCGACGTCGCGCACATAGACCATCGCGCCGTTAACCGTCTTAACCGGCAGATCGCCAAGCTCGTTAATGCGCGAGGGCGCATTGTTGAGCTGAATCACATATTCGAACTGGCCGACCTTTTCCGTGCCCACTGGCGTGATCAAATTTTGGGCCGCGAGCGCGTTGGAAACGTCCTGCGCGGAGAGACCGCGCGCTTGCAGTGCGACGGGATCGAGATCGATCTGCACCTGCCGCTGCTTTCCACCGAAAGGATAGGGAATGGCGGCGCCAGGAACGGTGACGAGGGGCGTCCGCACGTTGTTAATCCCGAGGTCGGCAAGCTGTTGCTCGGAGAGGCCCTCGCCGCCAAGCGCCAATTGGATGATCGGCACGGTGGAAGCGCTGTAATTCAGGATCAGCGGCGGCGTCGCGCCGGGGGGCATTTGCTTGATAAGCGTCTGAGATATCGCCGTCACCTGGGCGTTGGCGGTGCGGATGTCGACGGTTTTCTGAAAGAAGATTTTGACGATGCCGAAGCCGTTATAGGAATTGGCCTCGATATGCTCGATGTCGTTGACCGTCGTCGTTAGCGCCCGCTCGAAGGGCGTCGTGATGCGCCCGGCCATTTGATCAGGCGGCAGGCCGGTATATTGCCAGACGACGCCAATGACCGGGATGCGGATGTCAGGGAAAATATCGGTCGGCGTCCGCAACGCGGCCAACGGCCCAACGATGAGAATCAGCAGCGCGAGGACGACGAAGGTGTACGGCCTAGAAAGCGCGATACGGACAAGCGCAATCATCGCGTAGGATCAACCTATCCCTTAAGGCTCTGGCCGCCCGAGCCTCAGCCGGTTGCGTGACCGATTTATGGGAGAGCGGCCGCCGCTGCAATGCTAACAGGCCTGTCAGCCCCATTTGCACGCAAATGTTACCGGCAATCGCCTCTTTGCGAGGCTCGCTGGGACGCCCGATTTTGTCATGGCATATGAGCCGGCCAAAGCCATTAACCTCGGCCGGCTGCGTTTTTAACTCTCTCCGAGATGTCGGATAAACGAGAGAATATCGGCGTGAACGCGCTCCATATGCGTATACATCAAGCCATGCGGCGCGCCCTCGTAGACCTTTAACTCACATTTCGGCAGCAGTGCGGCTGAGGCTTGGCCGGTGGTCTCGACTGGCGCCGATACGTCTTTATCGCCATGCAAGATCAGCATCGGAATGGCGATGTTTTTCATCTCGGCGCGGAAATCGGCCTCGGTCACTGTCCGATTGACGGCGATCGCCACGGGCAACGACACGCCGAGCATAATGTCGATGGCCCATTTCATCAGCGCTTGCGAAGTCTCGGGCGTAAAGAACGGCGCCGTGTTGTCCGCGACCCATTTGGGAAAATCCCGTTTCCATTCGTTGCGAACGGCCTCGAAATTCTCGCGCGCGAGGCCGTTCGGATTGTCCTCACTCTTGAGCAGGAATGGCGTTGTCGGCGCGAGCAGGACAGCGCCGGCGATCCGCGCTTCGCCATGGCGAGCGAGGTAGTGCACGATCTCGCCGCCCGCCATAGAATGACCGATGAGGGTGACGCCTTTTAAGTCCAGCGCCTCGATGACCGCCGCAAGATCGTCTGCGAACGTGTCGTAGTCGTAGCCTTCGGCCGGCTCGTCGGAGCGTCCGTGCCCACGCCGATCATAAGCGATGCAGCGGAAGCCTTGGTCCGCGAAAACCGCGATCTGGTAGTCCCACATCCGCGTCGTCATCGCCCAAGAGTTGATGAAAAGCAGCGGCCGTCCTTGTCCATGCTCCACCCAATAGAGCCGCGTTCCGTCGCGGGTCTCGACGAAGCCCCTCGTCTTCTTGGCGGCAGGCGCGGAAGATGCGGCCTCCTCGAACTGGTAGTCGAAGAGAATGCGCCCGTTCTCGTCGAGAATGACGAAGTCCGAACCGACCGCGGCAACGCCGCCGCTCTCCGCCTGCACGCGCCATTCGAAGCGCGCGACATTGTGGTGGGCTTGTGAGAAGCCGGACGGCGAGAACTTAAAGCCTT